>JBDRGJ010000128.1:0-3526 GCA_043817835.1 bacterium | reverse complement strand
GGAAAATGGCTGGATGAAAATCTGGACCACAGGATGCTTCTGCAGAAAGGCGATCCGGCCATAGCCTCTCTCGCCGGGCTGGGGGAAGAAATCATTGTGACCGAAAACGCCCCGACGGCCGAAAACCTGGCAAAGCTGATTTACGTTAAAATGAAGGAAACGGGCCTTCGGCCCGAAGAAGTCCGGCTTTGGGAAACCCCTTCTTCCTGCGCAGCCTACGGAGAATCATTATGAGCGAAACCAGGTCTGCTGACGTGATAATACTGGGTGCCGGCCCGGCAGGCTGCACTGCCGCCGTATACTGCACACGCGCCGGCCTTAAGACCGTCGTCTTCGGAGGGGCAGCCCCCGGCGGACAGCTTCTTCTCACATCCGACATAGAAAATTTTCCGGGCCTGCCGGAACCGGTGACCGGGGCCGA
This sequence comes from bacterium, assembly GCA_043817835.1. Taxonomy (GTDB): domain Bacteria; phylum Elusimicrobiota; class Elusimicrobia; order Elusimicrobiales; family CAZFMJ01; genus JBDRGJ01. The sequence continues at coordinate 3,105 of JBDRGJ010000128.1, read as the reverse complement.
ACTCATGGAGCGCATGCACAGACAGTGTAGGCGCCTCGGGGCCCTGGTATTGACTGAAGAAGCCGTCTCTCTTGCGCTGGAGGAAAAGCCTTTCTCGGTAGTTTCCTCTTCCGGAGAGATATATGCGGCGCGGGCGGTCATAATAGCCACGGGAGCCAAATCCAGATGGCTGGGCCTGGAGTCGGAAAAGAGTTTTATCGGAAAAGGCGTCTCCGGGTGCGCCACATGCGACGGATTTTTCCACAAAGGGAAAGAAGTATGCGTAATAGGCGGGGGGGACACGGCTCTGGAGGACGCCCTTTTCCTGACAAAATTCGCCTCCAAAATAACGGTCATACACCGCAGGAACTCACTCAGGGCATCCAATATCCTTCAGGAAAAAGCCCGGAAAAATCCGAAAATAGCATTCCTGTGGGACAGCGTGGTTGAGGAAGTGCTTGGGAAGGAAGGGGTCACGGCCGTCAGATTAAAAAACCTCAAAACCGGCAAAACGGAAGAATTGCCCTGCGAAGGAATCTTTGTGGCCATAGGCCACGCGCCTGACACGGCAATACTCAAAAAACAGCTCAAAACCGATGAAAACGGGTTTGTTATAACGGACGGAAGGACCGGGACTTCGGTGGAAGGCGTTTTCGCGGCCGGAGACATTGCTGACCCGCGTTACAGACAGGCGGTGACAGCTGCGGGTTCCGGCTGCATCGCCGCCATCGAGGCCGCGCGTTTTCTGCAAAAAGCTGACTGACGGTGAATTGCTGAACTTTGCATAAGCGATATTATTGTGCCCCGGTTTTCTAACTGGCGAGGTCCGGGAGAATAATCTTATGGATATGACGCTGAAAACAAAATTTGTCGAAGCATGGAATAAATATTTTAACGGCGCGGAACTGCCTATTGTCTTTTATTACACCGACGAGGGGGATCGGGCTGAGAGGGTAGCGCCTCCTTCAGGTCGCCAGTGTATTATAGGAGCACTGGCAAAAGTCAGGAAAGGCACTTCGCTTTGCTTTGAAGCCGGTTCGATCGGCTGCGCCGGCGGCAGGAGATATGCCGGATTTAAAACCGAGCTCGCACCGAACTTCGAATATTTTCTGTCATGCGGCATTCCGGGCAAGCTTGAAGGCGAGCGCTACAAGAAATCGCCCGAAATGGTCAAAGAGATGCTGAAAAACGCTTCGCAATTCAAGGCTCCGGCCGGATATATGGTTTTTAAGCGGTTTGACCTGCTTGAGGAATCGGACTGTCCCGACGCGATCATCTTCTTCGCGGCCCCTGATGTCATGTCAGGTCTTTTTACTCTGGCAAATTACGATGAAGTGGAGCCTAACGGGGTTTTTTGCCCTTTTTGCGCCGGGTGCGGTTCTATCATCCAGTATCCGTATCTCGAAAAGGCTTCAGCACGCCCGAGGGGGGTTGTCGGGATGTTCGACGTATCGGCCAGACCATACGTTCCAAAGGAAACGCTGACGTTCGCGGTGCCGATAAATAAATTCATCCGTATGGCCGCTAATATGGAAGAAAGTTTTCTTATCACCCGGTCATGGGATAAAGTAAAAAATCGGATCTGCTAGAATTATTTCAAACATTCAAGTCCCTGCTCATCTTCCTGCAGTTTTCCACGAAAGCTTTCCATCTTTTTATAAGCTTTTCCGCTTCCGCCGCAGGCACGGCCGGCTCGAATCTCTTTTCAGCCCTGTCCAGGGGCCAGTCTGAAACGTCCATGCCGGCATATCCTGCCGCAAGCATTGCCGCGCCCGCTGCCGTGGCTTCGGGCTGGACCATGCGCATGACCGGCCTCTGGAAAAGGTTCGCCTGGAACTGCATCATATAGTCCAGTCCGGCAAGCCCTCCGGAAGCCCTGGTTTCGCCGGGTTCCAGTCCCCGGCTTTTCAGAAGCACTGCTATGTCTGTGACAAGGCAGGCAATGCCTTCCACACAGCCCCTCACTATATCATTGCGCCTGGTCTGGCTGTTGAAACCGGTCATGGTCGTTGAAGTCAGGTAGTCCCAGCGCGGAGCGCCCAAGCCTCCCAGCGCCGGAAGGACCATCACTCCGCCTTTCGAGGCACGGCACATGCTGTCCGCCTCTTTGATGTTGTCCAGCAATCCCAGTATTTTCATCCATTCCAAAGTGCTGGCCGCCGAGTTCACGGTTCCCTCAAGCAGGTAGGAATTCTTTCCCGAACCGTCCTGCAGGCCGACTGAAGTCAGCAGGCCCGGTATCTGATGCATTTCCCGGCCTGTGTTGCAAAGTAAGAATGCCCCTGTGCCGTAATTGAGGGCAGTCATACCGGCTCTGTTCACGCCCAGCCCGGCCACAGCCGCCTGCTGGTCACCGATGGTGACGTTAACCGGTATTTTCAGCCTTCCCTTCCTGTATTCTCCCCATGCTCCCACGGTGGGCCTTATAGCAGGCAGTATTGACGAAGGGATGGAAAAAGAACCCAGAAGGCTTTCGTCCCAGCAGGACCGCTTTATATTGAAAAGCAGGGTGCGCTGGGCCATGGTGGGATCCGCCGCAAAAACATCTCCTCGGGTGAGATGCCAGATAAGAAAAGAGGTCACGGGGCCGGCCATAAGCCTGCCGGAATCACGCGCGGCTTTGACTTCCGGAAGGTTTTTTATGCACCAGAGCATCTTGGATGCCGAATAATACGGGGTTTTGTAAAGGCCCGTGGTGAAGTGGACTTTTATAGGGTCAAGGCCGGCCTCGTCCAGCTCCTTCACGGCCCTGCCGTCCTGCCAACTGAGCGCGGGGCACAGGGGAGTCCCGGTCTTCCGGTCCCATAAAACGAATGTAGACCTTTGTGCGGCTATGCCCATGGCAACCGGCCTGGCTGAACGGGGCAATTTCCTCAGGAGTTCCTCCAGCGCTTTCAACTGGCTTTGTAGGAGGGCGGATGCGTCATATTCGGCCATGCCTTCGCGGGGATAGGAAGCCTGCAGCGGCTTAAGCACTTTAAATTTCACGACCCCGTGCCTGTCCACAGCCAAAGCCCTGGAGCTCGAACTGCCCTGATCAAGAACTATTATATATTCGGTCATTCGTTTTCTGATTTTCAAACTTTTTTGCTTGCTCTACCCTCTCCCCCGGGCCGGTTAGGGCCC
>JBDRGJ010000127.1:0-2797 GCA_043817835.1 bacterium | reverse complement strand
GGCAGGCAAAGGAAGCAGAAGGATGGAATAACCGCACAAGCACTTGAAAGCTGCAGGCACACAGATGATAAAGTGATATAAAACAAGGATATTAATTCTGTAACACTAATATAGTAAATTTTAAAACAGGGTAAGAACGTTGAATCATGGCAAAATACTGGATTTTGCTCAAAGGCAGGACTGTCGGTCCTGTTTCCGCGCAGGAGGCCGTACTCCTTGACGGTTTCACGCCGGAAACACCGGTAAAACCGTCGGACAAATCCTCTGTAGGATGGTCTGCGGCCGGGAGCGTGCCGGAATTGGCCTCCGCATTGAATAATCCTGCGCCTCCTCCACCACCCCCTGCACCTCATACTCCGAATATCGCACAGCCTGTACAGGAAAGAACCGGGAGTGAGGCAACGCTGCCGGCTGCGGCTGCCTTGCCGGCGGGTGCCGGTGCGTCCGGAAAAAAAGAGCGGAAATTGCCGGATTCGGCAGATAAATCTGCGGCGGTTCAGGCCAGGTTGGACGGTCTGGACCGCTGGCTGGAGGAAAGAGAAAAAATAATAGACGGGCTGTCGGAAAGGATACTCGGTTTTCAGAAGATTTTCAGCAAACATCTGAACGAAGTAAGAGACCAGTGGGACAGAGAACGCGCCGGGCTCAGGCACAGCGTGGAAGAAAGGATAGACAGGCGCGCGACACAGCTTGAGGAGGCGCTCGGAAAAATGGCGGCGACGCAGGCCGTTCTGGATAAAGCCCTGCGGTCCCTTGAGAGCGAAAAGGTTGATTTTAAGGCGTTTCTGGCGGATAATCTCAGGATGGAACTGCATAAGGAAAATGCGGTTTCCCTGGAGAAGCTGGAGCAGCTGCTGAAAGAAAAAACGGAAGCGTTGACCGGCATCATCAGAAAACGTGTGGACGAAGCCTGCTCTGAAATTGAAAATTTTTCCCCGGTTCTGACTTCCCTGGAGGAGAGGGCGGCACGGGGGCAGGTCCGCCTTGCAAAGGCATCGGAACGCGAGGAAAAAATCAGGCGCCTGGCAGAGGAGGAACTGGGCCGCATCAGGGGCATCGCGGGAGAAGCTTCATCCAGGACCGACAAAGCTCTCAGGGAACTGGCTGAAAGGTCGCAGGCCGTGTTTTCGGAAGCTTCTTTAAAAATACGGGAGATAAGACGGGAAGGCGAGAGCCTGAGAGATTTTTTCGCAGCATTGCGCCGCGACGCGGAGAAAGAGCGGGACGAGGCGTTTGGAAGATGGAAAGAAGAAATCGCGGCATTCGGATCGGAACTGGAGGCTATTAAATCTTCCAGGGAAGAATTCAGGGAAGTCTCGCAGGAACTCAGGGCCGGCGCTTCCGAGGCCCTGTCTCTGCATGAGCAGGCGGCGGCCCAGCTTAAAGCGTTCCGCCGGGCGGCGTGGGAACAGAAAAAAGAGCTGGAAAAAGGGGCGGGCAGGCTGCTTTCCGGAATGGGCGAGGCGCTGGATGCGAGGGTCAGGGAGTGGGAAGCTGCGTTTGCCGTCCGACTGGAGGAAGAGATAAAAAAAGCGGAGGGGAAAGTTGCGCTGGACAGGGAGAAGCGGGAGGAATATCACAGGGGAAAAACGGAAGAATTGCTGGAAGTGCTTAAACAAAGGGTGGAATTGGAGCATTCCTCCGCTGAAGAGGAGGGGCAAAAGTTCAGGGATTTCCTGGCACGGACCCTGCATGAGGCTGAAACACGGGCCGAAAAAGGGCTGGAAGAGGAAAAAAGCCGCCTGCGCGAAGTGTTCGCCCTTGAAGTCGGGAGATTCTCCGTCAGGCTGAATAAGGCGCTTCTGGAGTTGAAAGAAAAAGCCGGGACCGAAATAGAGGAAAAAATCGCCGGTCTCTTCACGCGGGAAGTATCCGGAATCAGCGGAGCCATCCGCAAAAAAGCCGCGGAGACCGAGGCAAGGCTGAGCCGCGATGCGGAATCTTCCGCTGAAGAGCTTATATCCGGACTGGAGATATCCAACCGGGAACGCCTGGAAAAAATCGAGGCCGGGCTGGAAGAGCGTATGGACGGGCTTTTGCGCAGAACAGTTGAAAAGGCAGAAGACAGGGTCAGGAGCTTTTCGGCGGAACTGGCGTCCGGGCTTGAGGCAAAACGCCTGGGCGTTTCATCGGAGCTTGCGCCGTTCTGGAAAAAGCTTTCATCGGGTATGGCGGCGGAAGTCAACGCAAGCCTTGTCGGACTGAAAAAACAGATGGCGGAAATCCGCGATAAGGCGCTGGCCGGGCAGTCGGAAGATGCGGAGTCCATGCGGCTCGAAATAAGGAAGAAAATGGAAACGGCGGGGGCGGAATTGTGCGCGAAGCTTGCCGGGCTCAGGACAACGCCGGAACATTTCTGGGGAGAACTGGAAAACAGGCAGGAGGCTGCTGCGCGCAGCATTGAAAAAAAACTTGCGTGGGAAACGGAAAAATTGGCCAAGCGCATCAACGAACTGGAAAAAAATATCGCAGCCGAATTGTTCGACAGGATGCGGAACAAGCGCTCTTTTTTCAGGAATAACGCCGCGCTTCTTTTAGCGCTCGCTGCTTTTGCAGTCGGTATTATTTCCTTTCTGTTCCGGTGAATCCGTACAGCAGGTCCGGAGCAGGGAAAATCCCTGAAACAGCGGAACGGAATTATTGCGGTTGCCGGCCATTCCTGTCCCTGCTGAGCTTTGCATAAGTAATGCATACATTGGCTGGCCGATTTTGGAGCGAAACACCTGGCCCCGGCAGGGGCCCGGTACCGCGCCCGCGTCAGGAATTGTTTTGCGGGCTGGCAAGGAACGCGGAGCGC
>JBDRGJ010000126.1:0-5674 GCA_043817835.1 bacterium | reverse complement strand
CCGCTCCGGAATCGTTCATGTCTATGGTCATGGCATAGATTATGAATGGGATCTGACGCCTTTGCAAGATTACCCGATTTCAGCATCATCTTGCATTGGAAACGGGTATATTTTCAGCATCATCTTGCGTTAGACAATTCTCGGATAGGCAGGCATAAAGAGACTTTTGTAAAATACTAGCGGATAGGGACCTCCTCTGGGGGACCGCTTGTCGGCTCAGCCGCACTTGCGGCCAGTGGCGTTTCGCAAGTGACCCGGCACCCTTTGATGGCCATAGTCCTTGTTTAGGGTGCGGCCAGAGGCCGAGTTTTACGCAGGGTGCTAGCGGATAGGGACCCCGCTCCGCGGCACTTTCAACCTCGGTTCTACCGCACGGTCCCTGACCGCACCGTCCCATGGGCCACTGGCCAATCAGAACGGTGCTTTACTCTGGCGTTTCGCAAAGGTTGTGCAAAGGGGGGGGTAGTGGGGGGACTGAAAATAATGAATACGCCCAATAAGAGAAGAATGGAAACAGTTTTAAAAATACCGGATATGCCTGATATCCGCCTGCGCAACGCCCGGCCGGAGGACATGCGCCGCATCCAGGTTCTTTACGCCGAAGTCTACGGGGCCAATTATCCGATGACCATAATCTCGGACAAACTGAAAATGCGCAGGGCGATAGAAAGCGACAGGTACTACTGGCTTGTGGCCGAATGCCAGGGCAGGCCGCTGACGGCGCCGGGGGCCAGCGGCACGCAGGGCAGGATAGTGGGCTCTCTCATATACGAATTGGATCCCGCACAGAGGATATCCAAGGCTTTCGGAGCGGTAGTTTCAAGAGACTATCGCAAGCAAAACCTCGCAAACACCATGATGGACATAATACTGCGCGAAATAACCGGCGTAGCCGAGGCGGCGGATACGGTATACGCGACCACCCGCACCGTTACCGTGGCCCCCCAGCAGTTGACCGAAAATCTGGGTTTCGTAAAACTCGGTATTTTCCCGAATGCGCACAAGGTCTACGAACATGAAACCCACTGCCTTGCGGCATATTTCGTCCCCGGCTCCCTTAAAACCCGCAAATCACCGCCGGTCCTGTGCCGGGAGATAGAGCCTTTCTACAGAATTGTCCAGAAACAGCTGGATCTGGAAAAACCCGTTCTGAAAACCCGCTCAGAAATAACCCGGACCGGCAGGGGACAGTCATCCGACCCCCCCCTCCTGAATTTTGAGGCTATCTCAGCCCCGGCTTTTGTCAAAAAACGTTTCGCAAAAACCATAAATTCAGGCCTGTTTAAAAACACTTGGGTCCCTTTTAACGAACCGAATCTTCTCCTGATAACTCCCGACCAGTCCACCGAGGTCTACCTGAGCTACGGCGCGCAGGACCGCTACAGCGTGATAACAGGCGGCAAAACAATCATCAACGACTCCTCCCTGATACTCAAAAGCATTGCCAAGACCCTCAACGACATGGGAGTCGGCTACATTGAGTTCCTGGTGGACGCCTACTCTCCGGAACTGCAGAATCACGCCCTCAACGCCAGGTTCCTGCCCAGCGCCTATTTCCCGTCTTTCCGGAAAGTCGGGGGCAAGAGGTGGGATTATATAGTATTTTCACGCTCCTTCGAGATGCTGGATTTCCGAAACGTCAGGCTGACATCCCTTTACAGGAATGTCCTCAAGGAATATATGAAACTCTGGCAGTCCCTCTACATAGAACAGGCTTTCCGAAATGACTGATTTCAAGGCTTCCCCTGAACCAAACCCCCTGAAGGGCCGGACAGCGACGGACAGGCTCATTGAAACCCCGCCTTTTGATCATGGTCCTAAAGCTTCGGGCCTCTTCCTGACTGCCATGAAAGAAGCCGTTGCCCGCCACATAAAAAACTGCGCAGCATTCCGCGGGCTCTGCAGGATGCAATGTTTTACCCCGACTTCGCTCAAATCCCCGGCAGATATTCCGGGGATTCCTTTTATCTCAGTCCACGCATTAAAAGAACGCGAACTCCGCTTTACAAAGAAAGGCAGGACAGAGCTGGAACTGACATCAAGCGGAACCACCGGCCAGAAAAGCAGGATACTCCTGGATGCGGTGTCGCTTTTACGGGTCAGACGGATGGCCTGGCAGGTTTTTAAAGGTCTTGACCTTGTGGACGATTCCCGCACGGCGGACTACATCTGCTTCACTTACGACCCGGATGTGGCGAAAAATCTGGGCACGGCGTGGACAGACCGCCTCCTGACCGGATTCACTAAAACCGGGGAAATATACTGGGCCTTCAAATGGGACCGGGCAGCGGAAGAATTCAGATTTGACATCGTCAGGGCCGTGGAAGTATTGGAAAGATATGAGCGCAATGGAAGGCCGGTTCGCATAATAGGCTTTCCGGCTTTTGCCCTGCGTCTGGTGGAAGAGTTCAGAAAAAAACACGGCAGAAACGCGCATTTGAATCCGGACAGCAAAGTCATCACTGGAGGAGGCTGGAAAAACGAGCAGGACAAGGCGGTTGACAAGCAGATTATGCGGGCGGACATAGCCGGAGGATTGGGCCTGCCGCCCGGCTCCGTGCGGGATCTCTTCGGCATGGTGGAACACGGCGTTCCTTATGTGGATTGCGTACTTGGGAATTTCCATATTCCGGTCTACTCCATGGTGATAGCCAGGGACCCTGCCACGCTTAAGCCCCTTCCTTCCGGCAGCACGGGGCTTCTCCAGTTCCTGACGCCGTATCTGACCAGTTATCCGTCGATCTCGCTTCTTTCCGGCGATTTCGGCATGGTGCGGGAGAAATGTCGTTGCGGTTTGAAAGGGTCCATCCTGCATATAACAGGCAGGGCCGGAGTGAAAAAACTCAAGGGCTGCGCAATAGCCGCATCGACGATGTTATAACAAGGGGAGCGGGTATACACCCTCGTGGAACTTCAGGTGCGGACGGTTCCCCAGAGGGGACCCTGACCGGTCCGGGGTAGAGCAACATCCCAGAGACTCCTCCCCTGAAACATGCAACACACAAGGTGAGAGGACAGAGTCACTGAGCAATTTAGGTTTAAATGAGAACTTACAACACATATATTTTCGGCAAAGTCTTTGACCGGGCAACGCCCTGGACTGCCGTGGAAATAGATAAAATCGGGAAACAGGCCCGCGCCAGAATTGATGTCATGAGGAACATCCCCAGGGAACATGTTTTTAAAGTCCTTGCTGAAACCGGAAAACTGTTCGCTGACAGAAAGAATCTTTTCAGGAAAACTGCCCTGAGACATCTGCGCAAAAGCATATGCTTTTCTCCCGTGGTCATTGAAAAGTCTCTGGACACACTGTCCGGACTGCTGGACAGGCATGAACTCTCCCGCAGAATGGATCTGGAGCTTTTCCTTCCCTACGCCATGGAAACCCCGGTGGAAAGGCGCAATTACGACGGCCTTGTGCGTGCCGTACCCAAAGGAGTGGTTCTGCATGTCGGCGCAGGAAATGTTTTTCTCGGAATCATAGACTCGCTCATACTCGGCCTGCTGACTAGGAACGTCAATCTGGTTAAGACTTCCACGGCCGGCTCCCATTTCGCGGTGCTTTTTGCGCAGGCGCTTAAAAAATGCGACCCGAAAGGCCTGATAGCAGATTCCATATCCGTTATGACCTGGCCGGGCGGACAGACGGAACTGGAAAACGCAATACTCGGATACTGCGACGCTGTTTTTGTCTGGGGAGGAACGGAGGCAGTGCAGGCATACCGGAAACTGGCCCCTGCGGGCACGCACGTCACAGGCTTCGGCCCGAAGATAAGTCTTGGCATAGCGACGGAAGATGCCGTTAAGAATGATGGCATGGCCTCCATAGCGGAAAAAATCGCCCGGGACGTGTCGCTCTGGGACCAGTCGGCCTGCGCCTCGCCGCATACTCTTTACTTTATATGCCCGGACAGAAAAAAATGGGACGCGGTCCTCGGAAGTTTCGCAATCGAGGCTGAAAAGTCTTTCCGGAAAATGCAGAAGGAACTTCCCCAGGGCAAAATGTCTCCCGACGAAAAGGTGGAGATAACCAAAGCCAGGCAACTGGCCAAAGTGGACGAAGCGCTGGGCTGCGCTTTCCAGAAAAGCTCCTTTCCCCGGACTCATTGGACGGTAATTTGCGAAAAAACCGGTTCCTTCAGGATTTCTCCCCTGAACAGGGTGCTCTATGCGAAATGCGCCGTCTCCCTGGAAAAGGTGCGGAAAAATCTTCTGCCGTACAGGGGCTATGCGCAGAGCGTAGGGGTGGCGGGAACCCTGGAGGACAGAAAGAAAATCGCCACGCTCTTCGCTCCTCTCGGCATAGCCAGGGTGACCTGTCTGGGCGAAATGCTCAGTTCGGTCACGGGCTCTCCGCACGACGGGACTTTTCCCATGCGTGAACTTGTGAGCTGGATAGGGATAGAAGGAAGGCCGTCGGCCATCGACCGGATTTCGGAACTGGCGGAATTCGCCGCGGCAAAAAGCCCTTTCTACAGGCGACATCTGGCCAAAGCCGGGAAAATCGGCTCAATGCGCGACTTTGAAAACCTGCCGCTTCTGGACAAGGGCCACATTCTGGCCAATACCCCTCCCGACAACCATGACATGATGACCGCCCCCCTCAAGAGCGGGATATATTTTGCCAGCGGCGGCTCTACCGGAAATCCCAAATACATTTTCTACGACACCCATGAATATGAGAAGACATGCAGGATGCTGGGATATGCCATGGAAGCCGGCGGCTTGGGGGAGAATGATCTGGCGGCCAACCTTTTCGTGGCCGGGAACCTCTGGTCCAGCTGGCTTTCGGTCGAAAAAGCCCTTGCCTATACCAAGGCGGTCTCAGTGCCGGTCGGAAGCTCGCTGCCGATGGAAACGGTTCTGGAATATCTGGAGGAGTTCCGCGTCACCGCTGCGATAGGACTGCCCTCATATCTCCTGAAACTGGCTCAAGCCGCGCAGGAAGCGGGAAAAAACAGGAATATCTCCCTGAGAAGAATTTTTTACGGCGGCGAATACGTCGGCCCGGCAATGACCGCTTATTTCGGCAAAGTGTTCCCCGGAGTGATGGTCCGTTCAGCCGCGTACGCGACTGTGGATGCAGGCGTGGTGGGTTTCCAATGCGAATGCTGCAAGGGCCCGGCCCACCACCTTTTTGACGCTGAACAGCACATGGAAATACTGGACCTCGGGACTCTGAAACCGGTCAGCCGCGGAAAAACCGGAGAGCTGGTGGTAACCTGTCTGGGCAAGCGGCACATGCCCATAATCCGGTTCCGCATGGGCGACCTGGGACGCTGGGTTGACAAGCCCTGCGGGTGCGGCAGGAAGGAGCCGGTCTTTGAGATACTGGGACGCTGCGACGACAGGATACACGCAGGTGGCGCGCACATTTTCATCAACGACCTGCACAATGCAATAACCAGAGTCAGTGGACTCAGCTTCAATTTTCAGATAACGGTAAGCGCGAAAGGTCCGATGGATTTTCTGAAGCTGCGCGTTGAAACCGGCACAAAGGATGCGGTTAAAAATGCCGGCTTATTGAAAAAATGCCTGCTGGAAAGCATCAGAAAAAACTGCAAAGACCTGGCTTGCACGCTGGATCACGGCTGGATGGATGAGCCGGAGATTGAGATCCTTCCGCCCGGCGCCATTGAACGTGTTGCCAGGACAGGAAAAATCAAAAGGGTGA
>JBDRGJ010000125.1:0-2560 GCA_043817835.1 bacterium | reverse complement strand
ATCATCTTATCATCGTATCAACGGTTCATTTCCCCTTTTAAGCATGCTCAGCAGACAGCACACTTTGTCCCGGACTTCGTCTCCGACCACTTTCTCGGATACCAGGCCCAGTCCCATTTCCTCAAATTTTTTCCGATACCCCTGCCGTATTTTCTTCTCTTCAGAGTTTGCGAAGCCGTGCGCCAGCATAAGAGTTCCTCCCGGGACGACCCAACATCTGATTTTCTCCAGGACTTCCATAAACTCTTTGCGGACAAGCGGCTTATCCATGTAATAAAGCACGTCTGCCGCCACAACAGCGTTAAAACTTTTCCCGTCCGGCGGTTCCCATCTGCGGATGTCAGCTTCCATGAAAGAGACCGTGCATCCCGGCTGGTTTTTCATCACCCGCTTCGCTGCCCGCTCCAGAGCCACGGGAGAGATGTCAATGGCGATGATTTCCGAGGCCATGGGACAAAGCTTTTCGGTGAACGCCCCTTCCGCGCAGCCGATCTCCAAAACGCCCGCATAGCGCCCGCCCTTCAGCGCCTCTTCCATCGCGCAAAGTCTTGCCGTCTCATAAGGCGAGGAGCAGTAGCCGTACGGGTCTTCCCTGCGCGAAAAGACCCCGTTCATCTTGCGGCGGGTGGTAATGCCATGCCACCATAGTCGTAAAAATTTCAGCAATACCCCTCCTGTAATTGATATGCGATGATATGGTGATACGTTTATACGTTGATATGCAACTGTTTTTACATATCAACTTATCAGCATATCATCTTATCACCGCTTTATCATCCTGGCCAGTCCCTCAGCCGCCTTCCTGAACGGTTCTTCAGGCGCGCTCAGCACACCTGCCCCCACCTGCCCTATGCCCGGCTTTTTATGGGCCACTCCCGTGTCTATGAAGGGCAATATCCTCTTTTCGACTATCTTTGTCACGTCTATGCCGGTGGGGCTTCCCCTGAAATCCAGGGAGGGTATCTGGTAAGCACTGTTCTCTCCTGCGGTTATCTCATACATCTGCATGGTATAAGCGAGAGCATCCGCAGGACTTCCCCCCACGAACTGTACTATGGCCGGGGAAGCGGCTATGGCAAAGCCGCCCAGGCCGTTGGTCTCGGTTATGGAGCTGTCTCCTATGTCGGGGTTGGCGTCCTCTCTGGTATAACCGGGAAAGAAAAGGGCGTCGGGCACCGGGGCCGGTCCCGTGAACCATCGTCCGCCCGTGCCTGCAAGCCGCACGCCGAATTCAGTGCCGTTGCGGGCCATCACGGTCACGATACTGCTGTTCGGGATGTCCATGGCAGCATCCAGCACGGCCTTGCCTGCGGCCATGGACAGGTTAAGGAAGAAGTGATCGTTGCCGTTGATGAATTCCAGCACTTTAGCGGCTGTCTCCGGGTAAGGGGCTGTTCTGGCGATGGACGGAGCCAGCGCCCTGTAAAAAAGAGAGGTCGCTGCCCTGTTCCTGTTATGGACCTCGTCACCCATATGGAGGGCCTGCGCTATGATATTTTTAAGATCGATCCTGCCCAGGCTTTCCACCGCCTGTTTTAAAACAGGGTAAAGCACGGCCTCCATCCACATCAGCCTCTGTATGACATCATCGCCGTAAGCGCCGTATCTCAGGACTTTTCCCAGCCCTTCGTTCATAGTGGCATAGGCGCAGTTGCCGTATTCTTCGTTCTTTACCATAAAAACAGGCATGGAAGCCGATATTATGCCTGCCATCGGTCCGACAGCGCCGTGCTCATGGCATGGTGAAAATTTTATTTCACCTGAAGCGGCAAGGTCTTCGGCTTCTTCGGGCGTTTCTGCCAGGCCCTCGTAAATAAGGGCTCCCATTACCGCCCCCTTCATGGGGCCGCACATCTTCCTCCAGACGACGGGAGGACCGGCGTGAAGGATGAGGTTTTCTTTCATGCCCGGAATCACATGACGGGCCTTGTCCATGCCGGTCAGTACGGGTCTGCCGCTCAGGATTATGGAGAGGGCCTTCTCGTTCGCTTTCTCTATGACTGCGCTGTTTTCCCTCAATACTTCCAGCGCCTTCGGATTCAGGTCCATGGGCGGCCTCCATGCCACCTGGACAGACTTCGCCCCGGTCTCATCCATGGTCTTCTTGAAAGATTCCAGCCCTATGTTTATCACTTTTAATTCTTCTGAAAATAATTCTTTTACGCTCATTGTCTTCTCCGTTGATCCGGTGATAAGATGATATGCTGATAAGTAACGGCTGAAAAGCTAATCGTTTTTTCGCTTTTCGAGATAACGGATATAGCCATTCAACAATTTTTCCAATTCCCTTCCATCATTATAGTGTCGGTCAAAATCTTCTTTTGATATGTATCGGCAATCCAGTGCCGCATAAAGCTGGTCCAGAGTTTCGTTTATTGAGCCGCGCGAAATTCTGCAGCACTGGATGTTTTCTTGCCAGTGAAACCTGCCGTAGCCTTCGGCAATATTTTGAGTTACAGAACACGCAGCCCGGCAGATTTGCGAAAGAAGGCCATATTGTTCTGTCTTTGGGAATTTAGCGGTAAGCTCATAAATGGCGACCCGATATTTTCTTGCTTCC
>JBDRGJ010000124.1:0-15091 GCA_043817835.1 bacterium | reverse complement strand
AAACTTTTAGGTCGTCACTGCTGCGAAAAACGAATGCCAAGAGGAATAAAGGCAGAAATAGAAACAAAGGCATGAACCACCCGCGCGCGATCTATTGGCCGAAACCAATAAAAGCATCGCTCGTCGGTTTTTGGCGGTTGCAACGTCTGCATGGCAAACTACTGACTCCGGATTCAGATCGAATCAAGACAGTCATCCTTTCCGCAACACAGAGGGCATCAAAGTTTAATTATGAGAGCATAATTCGGAATATCCGGCCCGGGATGCATATTGTAGATATAGGCGCAGGTACCGGGGCTTTTACATTTATGGTAGCTGATGCATTGAAGGGGACAGGAATGGTTTATGCAACCGAGATAGACCCGCAGATGCTCGAATATCTGCGCGAGAAAGCGGAAGCCGGACAGTATAAAAATGTCTCGATTGTTAAAGTCGAACCTGAAGGGATAGATCCATTTTATAAAAGCCATTCATTCGATGTCATATTCATGGCCAATGTTTTCGGACTTTTAAAGGATTCAAAAGCTTATTTCGAGGAATTAAGAGGAGTCCCGAAAAAAAACACCGGACGATTGTATTTAATCGATAAAGCAAACAGTATCAAGTTTACCAAAATAGAATTTGGCGATTTCAGCAACATGTTTAAGATTCTGATTTCAGAAGGCGAAGATTTTCCCGTCTTTGTAAAATTAAGGAAAGAGGCAAAAGACTTCATCCGAAAATGGCAGGGGGAAAAGGTCCCACCGCACATGCAAAGGGCACTCATGGCGGATTTGAACATCATGCTTTCCGACCGCTGGTTTTGGCCCGATCTGTCTGATTATTATAGTTCAACCGGGCTTATGCGGAAAGCCATTTTGAAGAAATTGCTGAATCCACGCATATCCAGGCGAGTCGCTATGTTTATTGACGCTTTTGATAAAGCCGGAGTTTTTAATAGGCAAAACAGACATCCCCTGGACGACGAAGGCATAGAACATGAATTGCACAAGTTCAACGGGATATTGCTCAGAGCTATTTTATGCAAACGCGATACGCCTAGTGCGGAGAAGAGCAGGCTTTATCGAAAAGATGCAATCGTGACGGTGCTGAAATCGGCCGGATACGAAGTCGTTCAAGAGCATGATTCCCGGCCTAACTTTTTTTCCCTGGAATTCCGACAGGGTCGCATTTCAGATGACGCAGAACACAGACCTTGACCCGCATGTGTTGAATTGGTAAAACTCTGAATAGCGGCATTTCATGTCTGCGCGAGGAGATTTTTTGCAGTATTTTTTTTGATGCATGTTAAGGGCCATTGCCCGGACAAAGACAGTTGCGTTCACTGAAATCCATATTGTGAATTGTGAGAGGAGGAACAGATGAAATCAAAGGGAATCATTTATGTTGTCATTATTCTTGTCAGCGGAGCGGCTGCATACTTTCTTTGGACAAACGGATCGGGCGCGGGGGCGGCGGCGGAAACAAGACTGAACCAACTGAACCAAAGGATGGAGCTGTTGGGACTTGATTCGGATCAGAGCGAAAAAATAAACGCGATAATAACCAAAAATTATGCCGAAGTGCAGAAACTGCAAAAGCAAATTGCCGACCTTAATAAAAACCTTAATAAAGAAATCAGGACTGTTCTGAATGATGAACAGAAAGAAAAGTTTGAAAAAACAGCCAAGCTCTTTGGTCCGCGCAATATTCCGGCGAACCCCCAAGGCATTGGCGGTCAGAAAGGCGGTCCCGGAGGCGGTCAGAGAGGCGGTCCCGGAGGCGGTCAGAGAGGCGGTCCCGGAGGCGTCCAGAGAGGCGGTCCCGGAGGCGTCCAGAGAGGCGGTCCCGGAGGCGGTCAGAGAGGCGGTCAGAGAGGCGGTCAGAGAGGCGGTCCCGGAGGCGGTGGTTTTGGCGGTCAGCAAAAAGGGCCCGGCGGACCCAAGGGTGGCGGTAGCGGACCCGGTGCTGCCATCAAGGCGGCCTGCCAGAGTGAAATAAACAAATTCTGCAAGGACATACAGCCCGGTCCGCAGCAGGGGAAATGCCTTAAGGAGAAGGAAAAGAGCCTGTCGGCCAATTGCAAGAAGGCAATAAGCAGCATACGTAAGCCGGGAGGGGGCGGTCCCGGTTTTGGCGGTGCGCAAAATGATGCTGACATCGGCAGTACAAAAGGCGATGCCGACGTTGTCCGTGCGAAAGGCAGTACCGGCATTCGCGGCAAGAAAGTCAGTGCCGGTATTCGCGGCAAGAAAGGCGGTACCGGCATCCGCGGTAAGAAGGTTGTTCCCGATACAGCCGATCCGAAACAAGCGGGTAATGAGTAAATAGTCAGGCCGCAGACATGACTGCGGCCATCAGCGCTCTGGTTTTAAGCAGATAATTTGCTAAAATATCTTGGGTTAATGCCGGATGTTAAATCAAAAATGAGGACTGGCTAAGGGAGGGTGAATAATATGAAAAAAATGCCATTGCTGTTAGTATCGGTGATTACTTTTTGCCTTATAACTGCGGTTGGCTATTCACAGCAAAAGGGTGGACCCGGAGCAGCCGGTCCAGGCGGTCAGCAGAAAAGGTCCGGCAGCCCCAAGGGTAAGGGTGGATCGGGCGGACCCGGTGCTGCTATCAAGAAGGCCTGCCAGAGTGATATAAACAAATTCTGCAAGAACATACAGCCCGGTCCGCAGCAGGGGAAATGCCTTAAGGAGAAGGAAAAGAGCCTGTCGGCCAATTGCAAGAAGGCAATAAGCAGCATGCGTAAGCAGGGAGGGGGCGGCAAGGGCGGTCCCGGAGCTGGACAGGGCGGACCTGGCGGACAGCAGGGTGGCGGCGGCGGACGTGGTGCTGCCATCAAGAAGGCCTGCCAGAGTGATATAAACAAATTCTGCAAGGACATACAGCCCGGTCCGCAGCAGGGGAAATGCCTTAAGGAGAAAGAAAAGAGCCTGTCGGCCAATTGCAAGAAGGCAATAAGCAGCATGCGTAAGCAGGGAGGGGGCGGTGGCGGCAAGGGCGGTCCCGGAGCTGGACAGGGCGGACAGCAGGGAGGGCCTCAGGGTCAGAGAGGAGGCAAGGGCGGTCCCGGAGCTGGACAGGGCGGACAGCAGGGAGGGCCTCAGGGTCAGAGAGGAGGAGGCAGGGGCGGTCCCGGAGCTGGACAGGGCGGACAGGGAGGACCTCAGGGTCAGAGAGGCGGAGGCAGGGGCGGTCCCGGTGGGGATGGTCCGGACGAAATGCCCTGAGGGCAGAATCGGCTCGGAATGAACAGA
This sequence comes from bacterium, assembly GCA_043817835.1. Lineage (GTDB taxonomy): Bacteria > Elusimicrobiota > Elusimicrobia > Elusimicrobiales > CAZFMJ01 > JBDRGJ01. Next base: position 11,843 of record JBDRGJ010000124.1, on the reverse strand, counting down.
TAAAAACGACATAATAAATATATTTTTGCTCCACTTTATTATAAGCAAAAGGTGGGCGGATTCAATCAAAGCTGCTGGCCCAAATTCCGGTTGAGGGATTTGGGCCAGTCTCTTTGAAAGAATGCGTAATATGTGGTATGCGCGGATACGGCAGACAGAATCGGTGAAAACACATAAATGATAAAGAAATACGGTGTTTCCGGGCCTTCCATGGAATTTTTAATAAGTCCCGGAGACGAGATAACCGTCAACACAGACTCTGCTGCGATAGAAAAAATCCGCAGAAGCGATATCCTGGTCTTTCTGGACAGTTCCGGCAGCATTGCAGCCCACAGGGTGATCAGACATGGAAGGCAGACGGACGGACAGCCGTCTGTTTTTGAAACCAGGGGGGATGCAAACGAAAAGCGAGATCCTGTTATAGAGGGAAAGCCTGCCGGAGTGGTCATCTCCATGCGTAAGGGGTCCGGCATGCTGGCATTGGATACTGCGGCAGGCAGGGCTGTTTCAACCCTTATCGGGCGGTTTTCCGCCGCGGTTTTCTTCATGCGCAGGCAGATTGCCCGTCTTTTTTCAGCTGCTGCTTCGGGTTTTTTTATCCTGGGAAAAAGAAATAGTGCGTTTTTTTGGGCTGCCATGATGGCTGATGTGAATATGCATGCAGGGACGGTGGAATTTTTCCAGCCGGCTGCGGATTTTCTGTTTTCTCTTTTTGCGGCGAAGGCTGACGGCAGACCGGCCGGTTCGGACGTGTTTACGGGCGGTCTTATAAAAGGTGAAGCGGTCTGGTCGGGAAAAGTCAGCCTTTTGTCGGACGCCATAGTCATGCCCGGGGCGCATCTGAAAATTCTGCCCGGCACGATTGTGACCTTCGGCCCCAAAGCGCGCGAATGGTCCGTGATACGCAGGCGTTCCCCGCGGGGGGATATTTTTGCGACGGATGCGGGCCATCCCGGAATTTTCGTCTACGGCAGGCTTTCCGCCGAAGGCTTCGCGGACCGGGAAATCGTGATCGGCGCAAAGGATATGAAATGGGCGGGCATGGCATTTCTCGGCAAATCAGAATCCGATCTCAGGCATTGCAGAGTTACGGGGAAGGACTGGCGTCTGTCTTTGTTCGATTTTTCAAGGGCCTGTTTTAAAGACTCCATTCTGACCGGACCAGGGGGGATATTCTGCGAGGGATTTTCGTCGCTGGAGCTGGCTGAAAGCTCTCTCCCGGATCTGGAATGCCGGATTTTCGCTGCGGATAATTCCAGACTGGATATCCGCAAATGCAAAGCCGGCTTCGCGGCCCAGGGGGTGTCGGCGGCGGATAAAGCTGTCTTTCATGCGGAGAAGAGCATGATTTCAGCCGGAAAAACCGCGGTATCCGGCGCAGGCAACGCGGAGATAATTCTGACCGGCTGCCGTTTGTCTTCAATGTCGGAATCGTCCAAAGGCGAGGGAATATGTCTGCATGCCTCAAACAACGTTTCTGTCCGTTCATGCCGGTGCAGCTACAGTGCTTCCGGGGAAAACATGCTTCTTGACGGCAATTCCAGACTGTATTCTGAAGGGGATGCTGTTGCCGGAGGAGAGACAGGGTTTTGGGCGAGAGGGAACGCTGCGGCTGACATGCAGAATTTTTCCATTGCCGGAATTTCCGGCTGCGCGGTGCGCTGTTCCGGTGCGGCGTCGATGGAAGGACGGACTGGGTCGGTGGAATCCGCGGATACGGGTTTTCTGGCGGAGGATTCCGCTTCATGCCGCCTGACTTCGGTAAGCGTCTCTGCGGTGAGGGAGGGCATGAAAATCTGCGGCACCGGCAAAGTCGAAGGCGTGCGCTGCTGTTTAAGTTCCTCCGGTGGAACGGGACTGCTGCTCATCTCTTCCCGCGCTTCATTTTATTCATCCGTTTTTTTCTGCGCCGCCGGCGCCGTTCTCCACGGCGGCGCGGAACTGCTGTCCTTCGGCAATATGTTTAAAAAATGCGGAACCGGGGTCGAGATGACCGGACATTCTGTTTTCCGCTCTTCCCGCTGTTCCTGGAATTCCTGCAGGATCGGGATATGGCCGCAGGAGGCCTCCTGCGCTCTGCTGACGGAACCCAGGGTGGCCGGATGCGCCTTTGCGGGAGTTTATCTTACCGGCGGCAGTTCCTGCCGGGTATCCGGAGCGGTTTTTTCGCGCAACAATATAGGGCTTTACATCCAGGAAAAGTCCGAGGCCGCAATAACAGATTCCGGGATTGCCGGCAACTCCACCGGAATAAAAGTAGACGGAGGCTCACTGGTCAGTGTTTTAAACGGTTCGGTGGAAGGTGCGCAACTGGACGGGATATGGTGCGACTCGGGAGCTGAAATAAAGGCCGAAAACTGCAGAATACGCTGTAATCGCTATGGCATAAAAGAGGACGGCCTGTGCTCGGTTTTGCTTAAAAATGCCGTTTTCGAAGGCAATTCAGCCGGGGATCATCTTAAATATCAGCCCAGGTAAGCAGTTGCAGCGTTTTTCCAGGAAAACCCGGCTGCTTTTGCCCTGCCCGCCTTCCCCAGCTTCAAGCGCAGCCCGGGATCAGAAGAAAGCAGCAGCATGGCCCGTTCCGCCGCCGCTGTATCCAGCGGGGGGACGAGCAGGCCGTCAACACCGTCCGAGACCAGTTCCTGAAGGCCACCGGTTTGCGTGACCAGCACGGCCCTGCCGCGGCTCATGGCCTCAAGGACCGCCATGCCGAATGACTCCCAGCGCGACAGCAGGGTGAAGAAAAGCGCATTTTCCATGAGCCTGCCGAGTTTATCCGGCGGCACATAGCCCTCGAAAGAGACTTTGTGCCCTATCCCCAGCCTGCCGGCAAGTCCGGGGATGGCTCCTGCGCTGTAATCAGCCCCGCATATGACGAGTCCTGGCATCGGCGCTTTAGCGCAGGCCCCTGCATAAGCCATGAGCAGCAGGTCATGGCCCTTGTAGGGAGCCAGCCTGCCTGCGGATAGTATGTATGATTCGTCCCGGTCGGGGGCGGCAACGATGCCGGCCTGCGCAGAAATGGCGGCGCCGTTTGGGACTACCCGGCACGGCCGCCTGCCCAGCACGGAGTATTTTCTTATTACGTCATGCAGAAAATGCGATACGGCGGTAATGTCATCGGCTGCCAGAATGAGCGTCTTAAGACCGAACCTGCGCATGGGACCGTTGGAAGGCAGGTCGGGATGGGAATAATCCTGGAACGTCACCACGAGGCGGAATTTCCGCAGGATGCGTGCCGCGGCCAGCCAGAGAAACCACCACCGGAAAAATCCCGAAAAATGCAGATGGACGATGTCAATTTTGCCGCTTTTCAGTGCATAAAGCAGCTTGAACATGAAAAAAGGCCCGGAAAGGTCGGATCGTGCCGAACTGTCCTGTTGCGCCTGACCGAAGCCCGGCGCTACCGGCGGTCCGGGCTCCCCTGTCAGTACGCAGTGTCCAAGAAGCCTGTATTCAGCGGCAAGTGATAAAAGAACCCTTCCGTAGGTGGGGTCGGAAGATGTTGTGGCGGGAAGAAGGAGGATTTTCACTATTAAGGAAAGAAGCGCATGCCTGCCCCTGCGGGAGACAGCGGAAGGCGGACGGGATAATAAAGTCGCTCAGTAATGCGCTTTGAGGCTTACCACCTGCTCGCCCAGAAAGCCGTGCTTTGTCAGAGCGGGTTTGCGGTATGTTGATTTGACTTTTTTCCGGCCGGTGTTCTTTTTTCCGTTCTTTTCGGATGCCATAGCTGATCCCCTCCAGCGGGAATTTTATATTTTTACTCTGCGGAAGTAAACTCTTTTCCTGATAAAATCGCGCCGTAAAGGCTTCTGAGTACTGAAACGGCTTGTTCCCATCCGTGGCTGCGCACGACGAGTTCTCGCGCCTTTTGCCCTGCGCGGGCCCCCTGTTGCGGGTTTTCAAGGAGGCCTGATATGAGCTTTGCCATGCCTTTTTCGGTCCCGGACGTGAAAGCATGCGTGCCGTGAACGGCCCCGGCTATCCCGGACAGGGCTCTGGTGTCAGCCACGACAGGAACGGCGCATGAGAATGCCTCAAGTATCTTTCCTTTGCAGCCGGAGCCGTAGCGCACCGGCGCGGCGAATATGTCCGCCGACTGCAGCAGGTCCAGCACCGATTCCACGGTTCCGGTGACTTCGGTCCGGCTGTCAGCCAGGGAAAACACGCGGGGTGTCGGATTGGAACCGGCCAGGACCAGTTTCGCCTCCGGGAAACGCCGCCGGACAAGGGGCATTATTCCGGCGGCGAGCCTGACTGCGGCGTCTTCGTTCGGAAAATGGGGATAATGCCCGACGAAGAGCACGGTATGGCCGTGGTTCCTGTGCCGGGCCGGGCGGAATTCCCCGGTGTCAACGGCATTCGGAGTCAGCAGACAATTCCTGACACCGGCAACGCGGCTTATCCTTCGGGCATCGGTTCCGGAGAGAGAGGTGACTGCGGCCGCGGATTCCAGCATCCTGCGCACAAAAAAAGCCGCCCTGACGATTTCCGGCATGCGCAGCCAGCCGGCAAGCCCTGTCCTGCCTTTTACATAGGAAAGGCCGGGCTTAAGGTACCCGGCATCATGCTCCGTGTAGACGAATGGGATATTTTCCGGTATTGCCGCGGCATAGGCCAGAGTTTCGTAAAACTGCAGGTGAATAATGTCCGGCCTCCAATCCCTCATAAATCCGGACAGGGCCGAAACAGCTTCCCTCGAAAACCAGCGGCCCGGAGAGGGGGGCATTCCCTTTTCCGGCCGGCTGTTTCTTCTGAACGGGAGGAGACAGACTCTGTCCAGGAAGGAGGATTCCAGGCGCAGGGCCATTGCGGCATGGATTTTATCCATGCAGGGTGCGGTGAATACGGCCAGGGCGAGACGGTGGTCTGAGGAAAGCCGTCTGAGCACTTCATGGACCCATTTCTCTCCGCCGCTGAAGGGCGGGTCTATCATCCTGGGCGAGACAAAAAGTATGCGGGGGGCGTTTGTCATCCGTATTATCCGTACGACGGAAAGCTTATCAAATACCCGGCAAGGCGGGCAAAATGCATGAATTCCCTGCGGTCTGCGCGACAATGAAAATCGCGGGATTTGTTGGTATTTTGTTGGTATAATTAAAGGCGGGAGAAAAGTTTGTGCTGTCGGTTAAAAAAGGAGGCAGCGAATGAAAACGATGTTCGTGATTGCGGGGTTTCTGTGCATGTTTGCCATGTCTGCAGGCGCTCAGGAAAATAAAAGCGGGGCATCAGATTCGGCAGCTCCGGGTAAGATCAGGGGGCTTGTGCAGGAACAGGTTCAGGAGCGCCGGGAACTGAGAACGCAGCAGCAGGAGGAAAGGAAGGGGTTGCGGCAGGAAATCAAAGGCGACGTGAAAGCCGTCGCTGAAGAGACTAAAAATGAAAGAGCCGTTTTTGAACAGAAGATAAAAGATGAGCGGCTGGCGTTCGAGGAAAGCATCAAGGGTAAATCTCCGGAGGAACGGATAATTCTGCTGCGTGAGTTTGCAAAAAAGCAGCGTAGCAAGAGACTGGAGTTTAATAAGCAGCACCGGCATGAGCGCCAGACGTTGCGCAAGGAAAAGCTGGAAAAGATACATGACACCAGGGCGGGAAACAGGGAAGAGCGCCAGGAGTTTCGCGGGGAGCAGCGCGAGGAGAGACAATCACTCAAAACTCAAAATCGGGATGGTCGCCAGACGTTGCGCAAGGAAAAGCTGGAAAAGATACATGACACCAGGGCTGAGAATAAGGAAGAGCGCCGAGAGCTTAGTGGAGAGCAGCGCGAGAACCGGCAGCATCCGCGCCAGGGACGGAGGCAGCGCCGTTAGCAGAGTCCGAAAATATAGAGATAAATCAGTTGATATGCGGGACCGAGGCGCAGGCACCGGTCCCGCATATTTTTTGCCGGGCCATACGACAGAAAAAAAGCCGGAGTAATAAACGCGTATAAGGAATACGGAGCGCAGCGTGCCCGCTGCGGAGCGTAAGCGACAAATGACACAGGCGCCCGCCCCTGCCCGACGGATGGCAGTCGGGTGTAAGTCGTCGGGCAGGCAGGTCGGAAGACGGTTTCCCCTTATTTCCGGCGAGAGATTTCCGGATGACTTCTAATACTTGGCTGTTTATGGGCGGTGCCGCGACGAGTCTTTAGACCCAGATGATGATGGGGCCAATGACCTATTGAACGGTTCTCTGGAATTGATTAAAATAAGCAAAGTCACCGTTGCAGTTAATGCTCATACAGGAGAGTGTGATTATGAAAAAGATATTCGCGTTGTTTCTGGTGTTGGCAATGTCGCCGGCCACGGGCCTTTTTGCCGAGGGAACCCATCCGGAAAAGGAATTTTTTAAAGGCTCCGGGTTCGACCTTGTGAAAGTGAACGACGTGATGGTGGGGCTTTATAATCTGATGCCGATATGGGCCGACAAAGCGTGCGGGGATCATATAAAAGGGCTTTATAAGGCCGGAAAGGATATCGGGGAGTTCTCGGTAGTTGTAAAGGACAAGAAACCGATGGGTACATTCGGCGAGAATACGGTCAGCTTTGTCCGCATAGACAAGGAAAAGAAAGCGATAGTGCTTCAATCCTCCGCCGGGGAAGTTTATGTCTATTACAGTTATGCCGGCACTAACGGGGAACATATGATGAATATAGACTTCAGGTTCGACGGCCTGAACGGGCGTCAGCATCACGTGATGCTTGAAGGGGAATGCTGCCTTGGTTCCGTGATTTTCTACTCCATTTTCCTTTATGGAGTGACAGGGTTAAGCCCGGCAAATCCGGTTCCCGGCCTGTTTGTCTGGTAAATATCGGGGGACACACAAAAAAACAGGTTCTATAATTTCAGTTTGCACAATCAAAAGCCGGCGCCAGGGTTGACCTGGCCCGGCTTTTCGCCGTTTTTTGAGGCCGGCCGGGTCCGCATGGCCTATGCCTGTAATGGGTCTTTTGCGCCTTGACTTATTATATTAATCGCTTAAACTAATAATAGTAGTAATAGAGATGGAGTATCTATGAAAACATATCATCGGGCCGGTGGATTGGCGGGATATTTGTCCATAGCCGTATTGTTTATTATGCAGCCGTTGCCGGCCTTATCCGGGGATGCTCTGGACCAGCTGAGGAACGAGGCTGGTCAGGAGGAATACGCGGCTGTTTTGACTGTTCCGGAGCCGGCGGAATTACGTTTTGCCGAGCCCGCTGAGCCGGATTCGGCGATGTTTTCCGGCGCCGGGCAGTCCGTGGTCGAGATAATCATGCGCAAGCACTGGTGGAAGCGGACCATGTTTATAGACAGCGACTCGCAGGGAACGGGCTTTATCATTGATTCTTCGGGTCTTATCATAACCAATCAGCATGTCGTGAGCGGGCATGATAAGGACTGGGATCTGTATATACGCTTTCGAGACGGCAAAAAAATGAAGGGGCGCCTGCTGACCTGCGACGGGGCGAAAGACTGGGCGGTTATCAAAGTGGATTCCAAAAGGCCGCTTCCATATCTGAATCTCGGCGAATCCTCTTCGCTGCGCGAGGGCGACAGGGTATGCACCATCGGTCATCCCTATGGTTATAAATGGCGTGAAGCCTGCGGCTCCGTGCTCAGACTGCCCGACTCCGGCAGCAATCCTTTCAAGACGGAATGGTCCGTCATGACAGACATCAAAACATGGGCCGGCAACTCCGGCGGGCCGCTTCTGAATATGAGGGGGGAGGTCGTAGGAATTGTCGCTTCGGTCGCCAGACTCCATCCATCGTTGAAAGATGTCGCCTATGCGATCCCCATAGACCGGATCAAGACCTGCAGCCTTTCCGACGTTCACCGGTAACCGGTTCACCCCATCGCCTTCCCCTTTCCTGTCTTCCCAAAAGTTCACGTAAGACCTCTGTCCACCCTCACCCCCACCCTCTCCCCTCGAGGGAGAGGGGGAGCGTTCACCAAATTGATGAAAAATGCCCTGAGCAGACCTGGGTGTTACGTGAGCTTTTGTGTGTCTTCTCACTGCTTACCGCCTGACCGGGCGTTATTATACAATCAGGCATGGCGATGAGTGCCATGCACAAACAGAAACAGCCGGATTTATTCGCCGGACCGGAGGCGTCCGGAAAAACTTTACCCGGAATCCCATACCCGCTTACCTGTCTTTTAGAATAAGTTTTATATAATTTCAAAATATGCCGGAACAGACTCCCTCCTTCAAGCCGACTCTCGGGCTGCTTGATGCCACGATGATAGTGGCCGGTTCCATGATAGGCTCTGGTATTTTCATCGTAAGCGGGGATATGGCGCGCAACGTGGGCAGCGCCGGCTGGCTTATATCGGTCTGGATTGTCACGGGATTCATGACGGTTGCCGCCGCTTTGAGCTACGGTGAATTGAGCGCGATGTTTCCCAGAGCCGGCGGGCAATATGTGTATCTGAAGGAAGCTTTCAGTCCGCTGGCCGGGTTTTTATACGGCTGGAGTTTTTTTGCCGTCATACAGACGGCCACCATAGCCGCGGTGGGGGTGGCATTCTCCAAGTTCGCCGGATATTTCTTTCCCGCATTGGAATTGAAGGATGAAAACATCCTGTTCAGCCTGGGCTGGCTGACGGTTTATCCGGCGCAGCTTGTTTCGATTTTTCTCATTGCGGTGCTTACGTACATAAATACCAGGGGAATACAGGCAGGCAGGAGGATTCAGACGGCATTCACGGCGGTCAAGCTGCTTTCCCTTTTCGGCCTGATAGTTTTCGGACTTCTGCTGGCGGCCACAAGCGATGCGTGGACGGCCAACTGGTCCGACGCCTGGTCCGTGAAAACCCTGATAAGCCGGCCGGACGGCATCCTCGTCCGGCAGCTGACCGGAGCCGCCGTGGCCGGCGCCTTCGCCGCGGCCATGGTGGGCTCCATTTTCAGCAGCGATGCCTGGAATAACGTCACTTTTATAGCAGGTGAGATAAAAAATCCGCAGAGAAATATCGGGCTGAGCCTGTTTCTCGGAACTTCCGTGGTGACGCTTATTTACGTGGCCGCCAACCTGATGTATGTGAGCGTATTGCCTATGAACGGCATCGCCTTTGCCCCGCAGGACAGGGTGGCTGTCGCCGCTTCCAATGTCATTTTCGGAGATATAGGGACGTACGTGATAGCCGCCACAATCATGATATCCACATTCGGGTGCAATAACGGCCTGATACTGTCAGGCGCGAGGGTCTGCTATACCATGGCCAGGGACGGCCTCTTTTTCAAAAAAGCGGGTGTTCTCAATAAAAATTCCGTTCCGGGATGGGCCCTGTGGGCGCAATGCGCGGTGGCGTCTGTCTTATGCATAAGCGGCAGATACGGAGACCTTCTGGATATGATCGCTTTTGTTGTAGTGCTGTTTTATGTGCTTACCATAACCGGCATATTTATTCTGAGGAAGAAAAGGCCTGACGCCGCAAGGCCCTACAGGGCTTTCGGATATCCGGTTTTGCCGGCAATCTATATAGTCATGGGAACGGCATTTTGTGTAGCCCTGATATCGCAGAAGCCCCTGTATGCCGGGTGGGGACTGGCTATCGTGCTGGCAGGCATCCCCCTGTATTATCTTGCAGTGGCAAAAAATCGTCACATTTCCGCTCCGGCCTGTACCGTGATAAAAAGGTAGCTGCTACCTTTTTATGAAACATGCAAATGGCCCAGTCCCGTATGGGACCAATGGCCCGTGCGCTTTTTGGGGAATTCTGTTATTCTTTAATTATGGACACGAAAAAACCCGGAGCATCCTGGCTATTTACGGCGTTTCTCGCATCTGCGATTTTTCTGTCAGGGTTTAACCTTGCGGCAGGAGAACTTTTTTTTGATTTTGACAATCCCGCGGGCAACTTAAGCGCCGCTCTGCAATCCGTTGACGCGCTGGATGTTCCTATGGCGGTTCCGGTCCTCCGGCCGAAGTCTCCGGACGCGGACAGGCCGGTTGACGGGCGCCGGCTCAAGGAATGGACCGTGATGGTCTTTGCCAACGGGAAGAACAACCTTTCTTCGTATTTCATGAGAGACCTGCAGGCTATGGAGCAAAGCGGCTCCGGGGATAAAATAAACATACTCATGGAAGTGGGGCTTATAAGGGAAAAAGGAGGGTTAAGGGGGATTAAACTTTCCTCTCCGGAACGCAAAACAAAATCCGGGATAATAATACCGGGACGTGAACTATATGCCGTGGTCTCGGTGCCTGAAATGCCTGAAAGCGTGAATTGGACCGGCGTTAAGAGGTTTTATGTGACAAGGGACAAGACTGCATCGTCAAAGATAAGCTCTCTTGAGGTCTATGCAGATCCGTCTGCCGATATGGCCGATTGGAAAGAACTGGCGGATTTCATAACCTGGGGCAAGCTCAATTTTCCCGCAAAAAAGTACATGGTCGTGGTCTCAAACCACGGGCTGGGCTGGGAAGGCATCTCAGCGGATGATATCACCAGGAACATGATGTCCGTGCAGGAACTTGCAAAAGCCCTTAAAGAAACCGGGAAGGTCGACATCTATGCCTCCAACGCCTGCCTCATGCAGATGGCGGAAGTGATAACCGAGCTGAAAGACGGCGCTGACATAATCATAGGCTCGGAGGATGTCGAATGGGGCGGGTGGGATTTCGGGCCTTTAATGGGGTTTATGTCCAAGAACCCCGGCGCCGGACCGGAGAAAGTGGCAAAACAGGCTGTTGATATTTTTAAGAAGGTCAGCAAAAAACGCGGCACCTCGGCCACGCTGTCCGCAGTAAGGACCTCGGCGATTGACGGGTTTATTCAGAGAGTCAACGCGTGGACCGATGCGGTGTGGCAGTCGCTCCTTAACGAGAAAGACAAGGATCTGTTCGCGCTTGAAAGCGTGACGCTGGGCCTTAAAAAGGCCCGCAGATATAGCAAGTTTGAGTCTTTTGACCTTGTGGATGTGGTTCGGGGGATTTCCAGGTTTTCGGCCAGCAGACAGGTAACGCAGACCGGCAATCAATTAATAAAGTACATCGTCAGGGATCTTGTGGTCGCAAACGCGACCGAAAAAATACCCGGCAAGGGAATAGCAGTTTTCATACCTTTCAGGGTTTATGACATGTCTTATCTTGCTTTGCGCTGGCCCAGGGTGACAGGCTGGGATAAATTCAGCAGATTTCTGGGCGGGATTGTCGAGCCGCAGTTCAGGGACAAAAATAAAAAAACAGCAGGCGGTGATTGACAGGCTAATCAGCCGGAAAAAGCCGGGACTGAATTTCAGTTCCGGTTTTATTTTTTCCTTCTTTTGAGCAGGCAGTGTCGTGCCGACATGCGGCGGATAAAAAAACCCGGCGCTTTTTATTTCAGCGCCGGTTTTTTTGCACAAGGTCTGTCTGTTACGGTTTCAGCACCTTATAAGGATCATCCGTCACGCTGAGCATATAGAGCGCCGCTTTCACATTGTTGGTGACGGTGCGTTCTATTATCGCGGCGCCGGGATAGAATCCTCTGCCTTCAAGTTCCGTTGTGAAAGCGAATATCCCGGCCGTATCGTAAGCCCAGTCGCAGGTGTCGCCGGTTGCCACGTACATATCGCTGGACTGTTGCTGGCGATAGCCGGTGAGCCGGCCCATTTCCACGGCCAGCTTTACAAACGCATTTCTGTCCTTCTCATTTTCAACCGGACCGTCTTTGCCGCCCCAGGGATACATGACAAGGCTGCCGTATGAGTGATAGCTCATCATGGTCCTGATGTTCCTGCTGTCTCCCACAAGCTTCTTTATGGCCAGGGTTTCCGGCTCCGAGAAGGCCGAGGGGCCGCAGTAGGTGTCGGAATTGGTGTAGTGGGATGAGCCTGTGCCGCCCCACCAGGAGTCATAGTTGCGGTTCAGGTCCACGCCCAG
>JBDRGJ010000123.1:0-3210 GCA_043817835.1 bacterium | reverse complement strand
CTGCGCCGGAGGCACGCGGCACGCAGGGCAGGATAAAGGCGGGAGTGGACAAAAAGCGTGCTTCATAAGATTGTTGTTTGTAGCCGCACCGTCTTACGGTGCCAATGACAAGGCAGCGCAAGGCGCTGCTGCTACTGATTTTTTTGGTTAATCTTTAAGCGGAGGAAACCGACAATGTCTAAATTGGCAAAAACCATCGTATTGACGGCTGTTGCGGCGTTTTTTTGCTCAGGCGAAGCCGGAGCCGAGCAGTGGAAGATACTCGGTCCCCGTCCCATGGGAATGGGAGGCGCGTTCGTTGCCGTTGCCAAGGGACCCATAGCCCAGTACTGGAACCCGGCTGGTCTGGCCCAGGAGGAAAATACCTCCGGACTGGAACTGCCCATCGGGGCAAGGGCGGAATTCACCGGCGGGGTCCTTCAGGATGCAAATGCCCTGGGGAGACTGGTCGATAAATACCAGGCTGTCCAGAGCGCACAGACGGCAGGAGGCAAGATTGACGCCGACCAGATGGCGACTGTGGTAAAGGGAATAGCGACCATTTCCGGCATGAACGAACCCGGCAAGGGCCTTCTGGCCGATGTCGAGGGCGGGGTAAATTTCAAGTTCAGCAAAATCGCTGTTTCCATTAACAATTACACTTCGGTGGGAGCCAGCCCGTTTGTGGACTCCACTAATATCGGACTAGGAAGCGCGACCGGAATAACTGGCGTGAGTTTTGCCAGTGGAGGCAATGTGACTGCTCCTGCCGACACTGCTTCCCGCGACACACTGACTACAGCGTTGAATTCAGTTGGCACATTCCCCCAGATTGAAAATATGTTGTGCGGGAGCGGAGGCTGTCTTAACGCACAATTGGGAGGACTCATTTCCAATGAGACACTTGCAAATACCTTGATTAATGCAACTGCGATGACTCCCGACCAGGTTCTGGCTGCCGCAAACATAATTCAGGAAAATGCAGTCCAGGCAGCTCCGGTCATCCAGAACCTTGGCTCAGGTGTCAACAATCCCTACTCCAACAACCAGTCCAACCTTACGGTGAGAGGAGGCTCCTTCACTGAACTGGCATTCGGCTACGCAAGGCCGGTCCTGATTCCGGGACTCATCGTGGGAGGCAACCTCAAGGCCATATTCGGCAGCGTCGGCTATACCAGGTTCAATGTCCTGCAGAATGACGCCGGCACCACGGATGCGCTGAAGGATTACAATAAAAACCTGGCAAAAAGCGTGCGGCCCGGGATCGATATCGGCCTGCTCATGGAAGCGGACAAATATTTCACCTCGCTTCCCATGAAGCCCAGGTTCGGGCTTGTCATGAGAAACATAAACAGCCCCGGTTTCGACCAGCCGTCGCTTGCCATAAACAACGGGGAGTCCTCCAAGCTGTCGTATGACTCCCAGATGAGGGCCGGTCTGGCGGTCAGTCCGTTCAATTTCTGGACTCTGGCCATGGACATGGATGTCACCAAAAACAAGACTCCGGTCAGGGGCTATAAGTCCAGGCAGCTGTCCCTCGGCACCGAGGTGAACATATTCAACAGGCCTTCAATAAACATTCCGCTCAGGGTCGGCCTCATAAAAAACATCGCTGATTCCGCATCAAAGCCGGCCTACACCGCCGGTTTCGGGATAAATCTTCTCCACATGATACTGGACGTTGGAGGCTCTATCAGCTCGGAAACCATAAAGCTTGATGACGGAGGCACGGTGCGCTCCAGCGCCTCGGTCGCCGCCAGCCTGGCGTTTCTGTTCTGAACAAGCAACACACACTTTCAAAGCTGACGGAGATGTCCCGCCTATGGCGGGCCGCCGTCCCCGGAACTTTGTGAAGGGGGCGCCGGAGTAAAGCACCGTTCTTATGGGCCAATGGCCCTGAGACGGTGCGGTCAGAGACCGTGCCGCGGAGCGGAGAAACACAAGAAACATAAGAAAAACAAGCAAGGCAAGAAACGCAAGCAACGCAAGAAAGGCAAGAAAGACAAAAAAGCAAGCATCGGCAAGATAACAGACAGAAGGAAAAGAAAAACAAAGAGATTGTGAATCAACTTAACGTTGTTGTACCTCCCATCTCTTATGTTTCTTGCGTTTCTTGTTCTGCTTGTGTTTCTTGTGTTGCCTGTTTTGCTTGTGTTGCTTAAATTGCTTGAGTTGCTTTTTTGAATTATGCTGATTGCGCAGGCCGCGGCTTTCTACAGGCATCTTTCCCTGGAAAGGGGACTTTCCAGAAACACATGCGCCGCCTATGCCGGTGACATAAACCGGTTCCTTAAAGACTGCGATCTCAGGAAAACCGATCCGGCCGGGGCCGACAGCGGCTTCCTGGAGGAATACTTCTGGCGCCTGCGGTCTTCGGCGAGACTTAAACCCTCAAGCGTTTTCAGGAAGATGGAAGCCATAAAGGCTTTTTACAGGTTCATGCTGATAGAGGGGAAGGTCTCGGAGGACCCCACCTGCACCTTCAGCTCTCCCAGACAGCCCGAAAGAGTGCCCAGGTTTATGAGCGGCGATGACGTGACGAAACTTCTTTCATATCCGGGCGGAAACACGTTTGCCGGAATAAGAACCATTACGGCGGTAGAGCTTCTTTATGCCACCGGCATGAGGATATCGGAACTTCTGGAGTTGCGTCCGGAATCGGTAAATCCCGCGCAGGGCTGGGTGCGCGTCTACGGCAAGGGCGGAAAGGAAAGAATGATTCCCCTGCATGCCAGGGCCGCGCGCTCCCTGGAACTGTACCAGAAGATAAGGGGGGAACGCTTCGGGGGAAGGGCGGCCGACGACGAACTTTTCGTTAACAGGTCCGGCCGGAAACTGAGCCGCGTTCAGATATGGAAGGATATAAGGGCGCTGGGCGATAAAGCCGGCCTGGGGAAAGGGCTGCATCCGCATCTGTTCAGGCATACCTTCGCTTCGCATCTGCTAAGAGGGGGATCTGACCTGCGTTCCCTGCAGGAAATGCTTGGCCATTCCAGCCTCAACACCACACAGATCTATACGCACGTGGAAAAATCAGACCTGAAAGCGGCTCACAGGAAATACCACAGGGATAAATGATCGAAAGTCAGAAATCAGAAGCCAGAGAAGCAAGAGGTCAGAAATCAGAGGTCAGAAATCAGAAGCAAGAAAAGGCAATAGGGATGGTAAAAATGCAGGAAGATTTAAAAGTCTGCCGCACATATGTCCGGATAAAATCGGCAAAAGTTCCGA
>JBDRGJ010000122.1:0-6594 GCA_043817835.1 bacterium | reverse complement strand
AGTGACGCTCTGAAATTGCCTGTTTTTAGGAATTTCATTTTTTTCTCTCCGACGGAGAATTGTTTTTGGTTGGCCAAAAACAGCATGTGGTGGCGACTTTTGGCTTTTTGTCTCTCCGTCGAGACTGCGGAAGCACGGTTAGCACTAAAACTTTCCCGCAGTTTTTCCTATCTGAAATCACATGGGTCGACCAAAGTTTTTATCCTGACGCCTTTTGGAAGCTTCGCTGATTTTATGGCTGCGGAGCAGGCTTCGATTCCCTTCCATGTCGCTGCCTTTATTATGACGTGATGGCGGAACATGCCCCGGGATTTACCGATCTGGCATGGAGCGGGACCGAGAAGTTCTCCTTGCCCGGAAACAGGGGTGCCGGAGGCCCCGAATAAATTTTCCAGAATATCCGACAATGTTTCGCAGGCTGATACCGCCGTTTTTTCGTTTCTTGAACTGACTACGCACCGGAGAAGTTTTCTGAAAGGGGGATAACCCAACTGCTTTCTTATATCCAGTTCCTTGTTGGCAAATTTTTCATAATCTCCGCCGGACAGGCAGGAAAACGCATAATTATCCGGCTCGAAAGTCTGCACAAGAAGCTCGCCCGGCTTCTCGGCCCTTCCTGCCCTGCCTCCGGCCTGGCATAGCATCTGGACGGTCCTCTCGGCTGCTCTGAAATCAGGCGTATGCAGTTCCGTATCGGCATCCAGCACTCCCACAAGGGTCACCCGGGGGAAATGATAGCCCCGTGAAACGCAGCGTGTGCCTATCAGTATATCGGCATCCCCTTCCGCAAACCTCCTGTATGCACGGCGACCTTCTCCCGAGACCTTCCTGGAGGAATCCGCATCCAGGCGCACTGCCCTGATTCCGGTAAAAAGTTTTCTGATTTCCTGCTCTACTTTCTGCGTACCGGCTCCCGGCTGTTTAAAAATCCTGTCCGCGCACCTTGGACATTTTTCAGGCAGAATATTCTTTTTGCCGCACCGATGGCACAGGAGAAATTCTTCTGCCTTTTCACTCCCGCGGTGAAGGGCCATCCCGGCAGAACAGGCGGGACACCGGACAAACCAGCCGCAGTTGAGGCAGGAATAAGACAGCGAATAACCTCTTCTGTTTATAAGCAGGATGGCTTGCTCCCCCTGTTCCAGAATCGTCTTGAGCCGGAGTGCAAGTTCATCGGAGATAAGCTTTTTCGGTTCTGTTTTTCTGTCCACCATCGTAACTTTTGGGAATTCCTTCACAGACAGGACCCTGTCGGTCATCCGGATAAGCCCCGTTTCTCCGGCAGAAGCGGCCCTGTAAGTCTCCAGCGACGGGGTGGCGCTTCCCAGCAACAGAAGCGCATTATGGCGGCGCGTACGCCATGCCAGAACATCCCTTGCATGGTAATAAGGCTCGGACTCTTCCTGCTTGTATGATTCATCCTGCTCTTCGTCAACTACGGCCAGCCGCAGTTTTTTGAACGGAAGCAGGCAGGCTGAGCGGGTTCCCAGAATCAGCCGCTTGCTGCCGCAGGCCACGCCGGCCCAGGCTTTCTTCCTGGCCGAAACAGTCATCCTGCTGTGCCAGCAGACAGTCAGCGCATGGGCGAAACTTGCAAGTATTTCATCAAGAAAAGGCTCGGTCAGAGCTATGTCGGGAATCAGAAAAACAGCCTGACCTTCTCCTTTAAGAACTTCCCTTATAAGGCGTATATAAATTTCGGTTTTCCCTGTTACGGACGCTCCGAAAAGAAGCTGTCTGCCGTGCGTTCCAGAATGCAGCATGGGAATCAAAGTTTCCAGCGCTGCTTTTTGGCTCAGGCTCAATTCGAATCTTCCGGCTGTTTCGGGCAGGGATTGCGCGGGAAGGGATGCCGCTGATTCCTGCTGCGGAGTGCAGGCTGCCGAAGGCATAAGGGCTGAAAGAACCTGTCCGACCGGTGTGGACCACCGTGCCGCAATCCAGCCTGCCAGTTCCATGAGTTCAGCCCCATAAAGAGGATATGGGTCAAGGACTTTTTCAAGATCCTTGAGTTTTTCGGGAGGAATGCCGGGGGAAGTTTCCGCCACTGATATCACAATCCCCGTAAGCCGGCGCCAGCCCAACTGGGCAGTCACTCTCATGCCCGGCTGAAGCCCCGGCAAAAGACTGGAAGGAACTTTATAATGGAAAGTCCTGAAAAGGGGAACAGGGAAAGCAATTTCGGCGATCATAATCAGTGTAAGAAAGAAGGTTAGAAGGTGAGAAAGTACAAACCCGGCTATTTTTTAAACTTTCTCACAGCAGTTCATCCTTTAATGCCGGTAAGGATGAAGTGGGGGGGAATGTTTCTTATCTCCACTTCCACGTTTAATTCGGCGAATTTTTTGCGCATGATCGGAATGAGGTGGGGAGTGCACTGGTAAGCCACAAAACGTCCGCCATGCACAAGAGTTGAATAAACATCGCTTATGAGCTTTTCCCGTTCTTTGGAGGAAAAGAAACTGAAGGGTATGCCGGAAACCACGCAATCCACCTGCCCCAGGCCGGCTTCGTCCATTATCTTTCTGAAATTGCGCATGTCGCCGTGTACCGGCATCAGGCGCGAATCATGAATGGACGCCAGTCCTCTGTAAAGCCTGTCATTTTTTTCAATAGCCAGGATGAAGCCTTCGGAATGCAGGCCTTTGAGTATTTTATGGGTTATTACGCCCTCGGCAGCGCCGAATTCCACTATCCTCCTGCTGGTCTGCAGATGCATGTCCCGGACTATCCTGTTCACCAGAAATCTGGAGCTGGCATGTATGGCTGCCACGCTGCGGTCCTTAAGGAGAACGCCGACGTAGTTGAAAGGATTTCTGATTCCTAATTTTTTTCTGCCCTCTTTAATCCTGTTTCTGCCCCTGTCTATGTTCCGCTGCACGAAGGCATCAAGCTTATGAAATGGATTTTTATCTCTGTGGGTTATGGTAAGACTGTCTTTTTCTTTCATCGCGGCTCTCCGTTGTTTCTGCGCACAAAGTTCCCGGAACCGGGACATCCGCTTTCAAGAAATTTTTTGAGTTCCTTAAAATCGTTCCAGGTTTCCCTTTTCAGAAGCGGGTTGCGCAGCAGCGCGGCCGGATGATAAACAGGCAGAAGTTTTATGGTACCGGCCGGCTTTGCAGCGCCATCGGCAGGGCGCAGGGGACAGTCATGCCACTTCCCCCTTATCGCCGTTATGCCCTTTGATGTTCCCAAAAGCGTTTTTGCGGCGACAGAACCAAGGGCCACAAGGCATCCGGGACTGATAAGGGATATTTGCCTGTCAAGATAGGACTTGCAGACGGCTATTTCCTCATGCGAAGGAGCTCTGTCATTTCCCCTTGCGCCGGGAGTCTTTGGATTAATCATGGGATGGCATTTGACTATATTGGCTATGTAAACCTGTTGTCTTGAAAGTCCTATGCAGGAAAGTATCTTATCCAGAAGTTCTCCGGCTTTTCCGACAAAAGGTTCTCCTCTGCGGTCTTCTTCGTAACCCGGCCCCTCTCCGACGAACATCACACTGGCCCTGATGTCGCCCGTGCCGAAAACAGGTTTTATCCTGGAAAAACCCAGAGGACATTTGCGGCAGACCGAAACTTCGGCGGAAAGATTCTCCAGAGAAACCTTGCGTACGTCATGAGGGAGGGAACTGCCGGTCGGCTCCGCCGTGCTTGCAGCCTCCGGCGCTTGCAAGTGCGGCACCGCCGCACTTTCAACCTCTGGTGCCTTGAAAGTGCCCACTACCGCGGCTCCGCCGTACTTGCCCGCCTGCCCGATATTTCTTGCGGCGCTATCCGGTTCAAGGGCGGGCAGGCAGCCTCGGCTCTGCCGCACTCCCGGCCACTGGCGTTGTCGGGCGGTGCCGGCGCTTGCAAGTGCGGACGTGCACTTTGCCCTTACGCTATTTCCTGTACCGGGCACAGTACTACCCACTACCGTGGGGGAGCAAATTTCGTCTTCACTTATAAAACGAAGATATCCCCTCAGTTCCCTGGCCAGCACAGCGGCTTCATTTCTCATTATCCGGAGTTTCCCTCAAGTCGAAAGATTATCCTGTTTTTGTTTTGCCGGGCTTTTCCTGGACAGCGGCTTCCTTCTCCGCTATTTCCCGCACATGCTCCCATGAAACCTTTTCAGTGAGTATTTCCTTGAGGGCCTCATCCAGGATTTTCGAGATGGGAGCATTGCGATATTCTTCCTGCCTTTTCAAATGCTTTGCCCAGAGGGAAGTAATATGGACCAGACCGTATCTGGAGCCCTGTGCATCCGCCACCAGCTTTTCCAGACTCTGTTCCTCTTCTTTTTTGATCTGTTTTCTGGCGTCTTTTGTTGTCATGCGAAGGTCTCCTTTTATTGAGCAAGTAACTGAAGCAAAATGTTTCTCACACTTCCTGCAAACGTCTTGCGGTTTTCAGGCGCTCGGCCGCTATTATATTCAGCACCTCAGCCGTCGTCATGGCAAGGTTGTCATTTACCACTGTATAATCGTAGACGACCATGTTTTTCAGTTCTTCTTTCGCCGTTTTAAGCCTTATCCTTATATTTGCCCGGCTTTCCCCTCTGCCGATAAGTCTCCTGTGCAGAGAATGCCGGTGCGGTGGAAGCAGAAAAATCGAGACAGCTTCGGGTATCTTCTTCTTGACCGAAATCGCACCCTGAACGTCTATGGTCATAACCGGGCTGATGCCCTTTCTGATGGCGTCTTCCACATATTTTCGCGGCGTGCCGTAGAACTCGCCATGGACCCGGGCCCATTCCAGCAGACTTCCGCGCCTGACTGCGTCCCGGAACTGATTTCTGCTCAGGAAATAATAATCTTTGCCGTTTTTTTCACCGGGTCTGGGAGACCTGGTCGTGCATGTCACGCTGAAGCGCAGATAAGGATCCATGCGCAGCAGTATCGAGCAAACCGTGGATTTTCCTCCGCCTGAAGGGGAGGAAAGTATTACAGGAAAAGGCCGGTAGCGTTTTACCACAGATCCTTATTTTCTGCCTTCCCTGATAACCGCCTGGGCGGCGGCCAGTATGGCTATGGGCACCCGGAAAGGCGAGCAGGAAACGTAGCTGAAGCCGGTCCTGTGGCAGAATTCCACGCTGGCGGGATCGCCTCCATGCTCTCCGCAGATGCCTATTTTGAGATCTTTCTTGACGCTGCGGCCGCGCTTAACGGACATTTTTATCAGTTCTCCGACTCCGTCCTGGTCTATCGTCTGAAACGGATCGGCAGGCAGGATGTTCTTGGCCAGGTAATCCGGCATGAACCCGCCCGTATCATCTCGGGAAAAGCCGAAACTCATCTGGGTAAGGTCGTTGGTGCCGAAAGAGAAGAACTGGGCGGAAACAGCTATCCTGTCGGAGACCAGACAGGCCCTTGGAATTTCAATCATTGTTCCGACTAGATGCGGAATGCTTTTGATATTCTTTGCCTTCAGCACCTCACCGTAGACCCTGGCCACAATGGCGTACTGATGGGAAAGTTCCGTTTCTGCGCAGACCACAGGTATCATTATTTCCGGAAACGTTCTGATTCCATCCGTCAGCAGCTCCGCAGCGGCTTCGAATATGGCGCGCACCTGCATCTCGGTTATTTCGGGATAGGTTATTCCCAGGCGCACACCGCGGTGGCCCATCATGGGATTGCTCTCCCTTAGAAAATTAGCTCTCTTTTCCAGTTCCTCCGGTGTTATGTTCAGGCTCCCGGCCAGTTCGTCCAGCTTTTCCCTCTGGTGCGGGACGAACTCGTGCAGGGGCGGATCAATGGTCCTGATGGTGACCGGAAGCCCGGCCATGGCCTTCAGCGTGGCTTTTATGTCCGCCTTAACGTGCGGAAAAAGTTCGTTAAGCGCGCTGCGCCTTTCCTCTTCCGTCTTGGAGACTATCATCTTGCGCAGCTTGAAAAGCGGTTCTGCGGAACCCTTGCCGTAAAACATGTGTTCCACGCGGAAAAGGCCTATGCCTTCCGCGCCGAATCTGCGGGCGCGGCTCGCATCATCCGGGGTGTCGGCGTTGGCCCTTACCTTCAGGCTCCTGATACTGCTGCAGATTTTCAGGAAGTCATCAAGCATCCTGTTGCTTTCGCCTGCGTCAATCATTGCCAGCTGGCCTTTGTACACGAGGCCCTTTGAACCGTTAAGGGTTATCCAGTCCCCTTCGCGCAGAATCTCTTCTCCCGCCGTAACGGTTTTACCGGCAGCGTCTATCTCAAGAGAGCCTGCACCCACCACGCAGCATTTGCCCCAGCCGCGCGCCACCAGGGCGGCGTGGGAAGTCATTCCTCCGCGTGCGGTAAGGATTGCCTGCGCAGCGCGCATCCCCTCCACATCCTCCGGGTTTGTCTCTTCGCGCACAAGTATGACCGGCTTGCCTTCCCTGGCCCAGGCCACAGCATCGGATGCGTTGAACACCGCCATTCCCCTGGCCCCTCCGGGACCCGCCGGAAGGCCTTTGGCAATAGGCCTTGTCACCGCTTCGGCTTTGTGATCCACCACCGGATGGAGAAGTTCGTCAAGTTGCGAAGGTGTGACTCTCATCACAGCTTCGTTTTTTATAATAAGTTTCTCCCTGAGCATGTCCAGGGCCATCCTTACGGCTGCCGGACCGTTTCTCTTG
>JBDRGJ010000121.1:0-2503 GCA_043817835.1 bacterium | reverse complement strand
GGCATTTGGTAGAATTTACAAAGCATCCTGGGCTTATGGCATAAAGCGAGCATGAAAAAAAACTTTGGAATACTCATACTGGCCGCGGGACAGGGCACGCGCATGAAGTCCGCACTGCCCAAGGTTCTTCATCACGTGGGCGGACTGCCGATGCTGGCGCATGTGCTTAAAGCGGCCGATTCCCTCGGCCCGGGCCAGATAGGCGTGGTTGTGGGGCACGGTGCCCATGCCGTGGAGCGGACCGTCTCGGCAAGCCTTGAGGGATGGAGCATAAAGAGCCCTGTCAGGTTTATAGAGCAGAAGATTCTGAAGGGGAGCGGAAGAGCGGTTCAGGAAGCCCTTCCCTTCGTGAAAAAATTCAGGAGACTGATGATTATCTGCGGAGATGCTCCCCTGATGACCGGGCGGACGCTTTTCTCCCTGCTTAAACTGAACGGCAGCGGCAAAAGCGAGGGGGTTGTCCTGACCGCCAGGGTGGCGGAACCGGGGAGCTACGGCAGGGTGGTACGCTCGGAGTCGGGAAGGGAAGTGGCCGCACTGGTGGAAGCATGCGAACTGGGCCCGGGAGCTGTTTCCAACAATGAAATCAACTCCGGGGCATATGTATTCGAAACAAAGCATCTGGTCCCGGCTCTAAGGAGACTCAAGCGCAAGGGCCCCAAGAAAGAATTTTTCCTTACGGATGTCATCGAGAATATATCTTCCGGGGGCGGCAAGATACTGCCTTTGGTCACTGTGCGGGCTGATGAGATAATGGGCGTCAATTCCCGTCTTCAACTGGCTGAAGCCAACAGAATTTTCAATGCCCGGGTCATCAATGAACTGATGTGCAGCGGAGTCACCATCATGGACCCGTCTTCCACATGGATAGACTCCGGGGTCAGGATTGGAACCGATACGGTTATCCTGCCCGGGACACATATCTCCGGGAAGACCGTCATCGGCTCGGGCTGTGAGATAGGCCCCTGCGTCCAGATCGAAGGCTGTGCCTTGGCCGATAACGTGCAGATAAAATTCGGCTGCAGCCTTTCAGGAAGCAAATTGCTGGAAGGCGCCACGGTGGGGCCGTTCTCGCATGTGAGGCCAGGCTGCAGAATAGGACCGTGCGCCAAGATAGGAAATTTTTCGGAGATCAAGGCTTCTTCCATAGGAAAAGGCTCCAAAGTTCCGCATCTCAGTTATGTGGGTGACACGGATATGGGGGAGAAGGTGAATATCGGCGCCGGCACCATCACCTGCAACTATGACGGAAACGCCAAACACAGGACGGTGATAGGTTCCGGCGCATTTATCGGTTCCAATGTAAACCTGGTGGCTCCCGTAAAGGTCGGTTCCTGGTCGAAAATAGGAGCCGGCTCGACAATAACGGAGAATGTTCCGGACAGCACTCTTGCTCTGGCCAGGGCCAGACAGATAATAAAAACTCTGAAGAGGTAAGCATATGTCCCAAAGCTGGAGATACGGACAGCTCAAGGTGTTTTCAGGCAGTGCCAACGTGGAATTATCCAGGGAGATTTGCAGGATGCTTAAAGTCCCGCTGGGCAGATCCCGGGCCGGACGCTTTGCCGACGGCGAAACGGACGTGCACATAATGGAAAACGTCCGGGGATGCGACTGTTACCTCCTGCAGCCTACCTGCCCGCCGGTCAACGAAAACGTGATGGAACTGCTCATAACCCTCGACGCTTTAAGGCGGGCCAGCGCCGGCAGGATTACGGCGCTTATCCCGTATTACGGTTACGGAAGGGCCGACAGGAAGCCCTCGCCGAGGGTTGCCATAACCGCGAAGCTGGTGGCCAATCTTATAACCTCCGCCGGGGCACACCGGGCGATAACGCTGGATCTCCATGCCGCCCAGATACAGGGATTTTTCGACATACCGGTGGACCATCTTTACGCCGCTCCGGTCTTCTTAGATTACATCCGAAAAAAACACTACCCCAACATGATTGTGGTTTCCCCCGATGTCGGCGGAGTGGAAAGGGCCAGGGCCTTTGCCAAAAGAATAAATGCCGGACTGGTCATAATAGATAAGAGGCGGCCGTGCCCCAACGAAGCCAGTGTCTATAACGTCATCGGAAGCGTTAAAGGCGTCACAGCCTTGATACTTGACGACATGGTGGACACAGCCGGAACTTTGACAAAGGTGGCCGAGGCCATCAAAAAGAACGGGGCCATGCGCGTAATGGCCGCCTGCACCCACGCAGTGCTCTCCAGGGACGCGGTGAAGAGGATAGAGAAGTCCTGCATAGAGGAGGTGCTCGTCGCCAACACCATCCCGCTGGCCGACAAGGCGGACGGGAAAATAAAAGTTCTTTCGGTGGCGTCCATACTGGCCGAGGCCATAAGGCGCAATCACAGAGGCCTGTCCATAAGCGAAATGTTTGACTAGCACCCTGCGCAGAGGGCTAGCGGAAAAATTATAAACTGTATTTTCAAATTTTCAGCAGCAGCTGGAGGAAACACCAATGGAACAGATCAAACTCAGCGCCAGGCTCAGGGA
>JBDRGJ010000120.1:0-9144 GCA_043817835.1 bacterium | reverse complement strand
CAAAGGCCTTGAGAATGGGACGTCCCAAACTCAACTGCTTTTACGGTTCGTTTGGGACGAATCCCGTTGGCAACTGAAGATTTCGGGTTAACATAATAACATGCCGGAAGGATTACGACCCGGCATTGACTGCCGGCAGTTCCGGATAACAGAAAAACATCATGACCCGCCATCCTGAGACCCCGGACAAATCAGGCGATGTCTGTCCTTACTGCGGCAGACCTGCCCCGAAACGCCGCAAAATTTCACCTTATCGCCGGCATTTTACTTTGGGCATTATCATGGTGCTGGGCAGCATTTTTTTTCTTTTGTGGTTCCGCAACGACCGCATAACCGAAACAACTGCCGTCGGGCCAGGGAAATATTCCGGATTGGAAGGAACCAGATCCGCACATATCCTTTCTTACATAAAAAGGCCGGACGCGGACTCCTCCTGCGAAGAATGCATCAAGGCCGCCGGAAAAGACCTTGAACTGAAAATGGCCGAAGCTGAAAGAAAAAAATACAAAAACATGGCGCTCATCCCGGCGGACATCTATCCGGTCGGCTCTCCCGACGCCACGGGAGACCCTGACGAACATCCCCTGCACCATGTGAGGCTTGCCGCGTTTTACATGGATAAATATGAAGTCACAAACTCCCGATACCTGGAATTTGTTAAGAAAACAAAAGGCAATGAGCCGGAATGGATGAAGCCGGGAGGCAGATTCAACACCGAGACAGGCAAAGACCGGTATTATGCAAAGTTCGGGAAGGACCTTAGAAACGGCGACTTTCCGATTGTCGGCGTGTCCTGGAAAAACGCAGACGCCTATTGCCGCTGGGCCATGAAACGCCTGCCCACCGAAGCCGAATGGGAAACAGCCGCCCGGGGCGGAACTGCTGCCAGGTATTCCTTCGGAGACAACGACCCGCAGGCCGGAGAATATTCATGGAACGAAACCAATTCCGGCGGGAAGCCGAATGCTGCGGGCCGGAAAAAGCCCAATGATTACGGGCTGTACGACATGCACGGCAATGTCTGGGAATGGGTTCAAGATTTTTACGACAGGAAATACTATTCCGCAGGTCCGAAATCCGATCCGAAAGGGCCTGATAAGGGGATTGAACACGTCATACGCGGCGGGTCCTGGGCGTTTGACGCCGATTCAGGCCGCTCGGCGAACAGGGCCAGTTTCGACAAAGCCAACGACGATGTGGGTTTCCGCTGCGCTGTTACGAAAACCCGAATAAAATAATCCTGGCGCAAAGCGCTCCAGACGCAACAAGACAAAAGACAATTATTATTCAGAATCAACTCATCCGGAAAGAAAATCCGGGTCAGAACTCCGAAAGAGGGATTACCCATTCCCTGAGCGAACCGGGCCTGTAGTCGGACCTGTTGTTGGACTTCCGGCTGCGCTTAACCCTGAGAGGGAAAACCCCGGCTTTTCTTGCCTGCAGAATATCCGAATCAGAATCTCCGAAATAGACCATATAGTTGTCCCCACTGAGGATATCCGCTTTACTTTTCAGGTTCGGCACGAACCGGAATTCGCTTACCAGCGGTTTCCACGATTTGACCAGATCGTCCGAACCCACCGAACCTCTTTCGCTCACCACTGATATCTTGAAACCCGTTATCCGCAGCATCCATGCGGTTATGTACGGCAGGATTTTGACTTTTTCCAGATCATAGGCCTGGTTCAGAGTTTTCCAGTATCCGGGAGAATTGAGGATCAGACCCGGACGCTCCACCCTGGCGTATGCAGGGGCTGTGAATGCAAGGGTATCGTCGTAATCGAAACCGGCCTTGAGCCCGGCGATGGTCGCCACGCTGAAGATGAACCCCCAAGTTCCCAGCCATATGAAAAGCCTCTTTAATCTGCCCAGCCATTTATTGAAGGCACTGCCTACTTTCTGAAACATGATATTTCTCCATAGTCTTAATTTTTATCACCTGTTTTGAAATCCCGAATCAGGATAAATTCTAATACATCCAAACTCCAATTTCTAATTTTTGATATTCAATTTATTCCATATCTCTCAGGCTTTACGGCTGTTTCCTCACCCAACGCCCCAGACCCGGGTCGGCAATAACCTTCTGCCTGCCGGCACACCAGGCCAGGATTTCCCTGACCGGCCGGCGGGTATTTGCAAATTCCACCACATTGGAAAGGGTTTCGAGACCTTCCGCTCCTGCCAAAGAATCGGGAACAGCAAGTTTGTAAATTTTTGCCTGCGCAGGGACATGTCCTGCTATGAGGACTTCCTCAACCTTTTCTTTTTCTTCGGTGCCCGAAAGAAACACCTTAAGCCCGGATATCTGAAGTCCGCCCTTTTCAAGACCATTCTGCATGACCGCCTGCAGGTCGTCTCCCCGCAACTTTACGAACATTACGGAATCGTCCGAAGGGACTATGCCGTAAATAACGCGCAGACTCACCGGGCCCTCGGAAATTTTGCCGCCCGGCATACCCGGGCCCATCAGGGCGGCATCCGTGCGCCCCCATGTCCTGAGACAGTCTGCGGCCCAGTTCCCCAGCCTGGATTCTCCGGAAGGCGAGGATTCAAGTTCAACGGAAGCACGTCCTATCCGCCTGTCCAGTTTTTTGGAGGACCTTTCCGAAAGGGAATCCGCAAGTTTAAGGAGCCGCCGGTCCTCGCCGTAAACGGCTTTATCCAGAAGTATCCTGTCCGCTTTAAGTGAGTGCACCCTTCCGGAAAAAGCGTTTATTTTTATTTCCAGCCTGCCGGCATAAAGAAGTCCGCTGCCGGTGCTGATTATCCAGGTCTTCGTTTTACCTGATTTTACCGCCCTAACCGAAAGTTTGTGAGAGTGGCTGCCTATAATTACATCTATGCCGGACACTTCCCTGGCCAGCTTTTGCGGTGAAATTTCTTCTGTTTTCTCTCCTTTCTCGCCGTAAAAACAGCTGTCGCACAGCGCCACCACCACGGCCGCTCCCTTTTTCCTCAGGGCTTTGACGGCTTCCTTCGCCTCTTCCATGCCCTGAGCAAAACGCAGGCCCGCGGTGTTTTCCGAAAGGTTGAGACGCGGAGTCCCGGGAGATGTCAGCGCGAAAATCCCGACTTTATAGCCGCCCGTATCCCTGATTGCATAAGGCGCGGCAGGAAAAGCCTTCGCCCCCCTCCTGGTTTCATGCACATTGGAGGACAATACGGCGAAATCCGCTTTGGCCAGCAGACTATCCAGTTCTTTCCTTGCTATGCTGAATTCGGTGCGGCCCAGGGCTGCCGCGGCATATCCGGCGGCGTTCATAAGCTCGACGGCGGTTTTACCCCCGGTGATCCAGCCCTCGGCTGTTCCATGGAACCAGTTGCCTGCGTCCAGCAGAAGATGCGGCGTTTTCTCAAGGTCCACGGCTCTTTTGAGGACGGCTATGCCTCCATACGCTTCTCCGCCGGAGCCGGGTTCCGGACGAAATTTTCCGTGGATATCCCCGGTGCAAAAAATGACAATACTGTGAGTCCGGGCACAGCCGCACAAAAACAGCAGCAAAGCGGTAAGCGGCAAGCGATAAGTGATAAGCGAACCGAGAACATCCGGGACCTGGAATTTATTTTTCAACATGATTGCGATTGGACTCTTATGACTTGAAACTTTGAGTACCGCCTATTCCCTAATTATTCTTTCACCCTTCGGCATCTTGACAGGAGAGGAAGTCCTCACCTCATTGATAAGCATGTCCCTTATCAAAGTGCCGGTGTCCTTCAGATTCTTTCCGTCGGCGAAGAGCTTTCCTTCCGGACCGCTGCTGGTCAGGTATTGGTTGGTGGCCACGCTGTAAAATGTCTTGGGAACGACAGGCCTGCCGTTTATATTCACCCGGACATTCTTCACCCTGCCATCGGCTGAAACAGAATAGATGACCTTTGCTCCTGAAATCTGCAAGAGGGTCCCGTTCGGTCTCAGGTAATGCTTCATTATTTTGACAATCTGTTCCCCGTTAATATCCGCCGTCACGACCGTGTTGTCGAAGGGCATGACCTGGTAGCTGTCCCTCATGGTTATTTTTCCCCTGGGCATGTCGGCTCTGATACCGAAAGTATTCATGAGGGCCAGGTCTGTTCCCATCGCCTTTCTCATGGCGTCGCTGACCCAGTTGCCTATGACAGAATCCGTCCCGCCGTCATCGCGACTCAGGTCGACCTCTGTTTCCCCCAACACCTCGTCCATCTCGGCCCGCACTGAATCCTGAAACGGCTTCAGCACGGCCTTAACGTCAGGGTCCTCCCCCGTCTCATCGGTCCAGAGGTACACCATGCCTCCGCCGGCGCCGATGAATTTGCCGGTTTTGTCGTCGAATTCCAGTTCCACCCTGCTCGTTCCGTTAAGGCCCCAGAAACTCTCGGCTATAAGAGTGCCGCTTTCCGGGTCCCGGTAGGCGGGTGCCAGTCCGGTGTGCAGATGACCGCCGAACACCGCCGCTATTCCTTCTGCGGCGCGGGCCACTGCCAGGGCGCCCTTACTCTCATCGGCCCTGCCGGGCTTCCAGCCCGCGGGATTCACCATTTTTGTGGAAAATTCCAAACTGAGGCCGCCATGTATTAATACGACTATGGCGTCGGGTTTCTGTCTTTTGATTTCATCAACCCACTTCGCCGCTTCTTTGGCCTCATTCCTGAATTCCAGATGTTCCACATTCTCGGGAAGAGTGGTATAGTAAACCCGCTCGGCCAGCAGGCCGAGTATCGCTATTTTTTCCCCGGCTATCTCCTTTATTATATACGGCTTAAGGTAAGAGACAGTTCCGCCGTCTTTCTTCCTGCAGACGTTTGCGCCCAACCATGAGAAAGTCGACGATGATATCAGTCTTTTCAGGTTTTCTTCTCCGAAATCATAATCATGGTTGCCCGGGACAGCCGCTGAATATCCCAGTCTGTTCATGAGAGCCACGGAAGCCATACCCCTGCTCACAGTGCCCTCAGGGGTGCCCTGCGCCATGTCACCTGAATCCAGCAGGATATACGGGTTCTTTTCTTTTTTTACCAGAGCCGAAAGCGCCGGAAAACCGCCTGCAATCCTTTGCGGATTTTTCCTGTTCCATGTGGCGGGCCTGGCAAAGTACCAGCCGTGGACATCGCATGTGTGGTATATGACGACAGTCTTGGCCGACGCTCCGTGAAGAAGCGTCAGCAGAAGCAAAAACGCCGTTGTCAGTCCGGTCAGAGTTCCACGATCGCCCGCCCGGCGTTTGCAAGACGGAAAATCTGGAAAGTGTGAGGCATTATTTCCGTTCTGTATGTTTTTTTTCTTCATACTTCATACTTCTGACTTCAGACTTCTCGTTTTTTTCCGATATTGCCAAGGCAGGCTCCGCGCAGGAAGCAAGAGAGGCGGCGCAGTCGCTCAGATACCTGAAAACCTTTTCATCCCTCATCCCGCTAAGACTTGCCGCGTTCTCCGCAGGAAGCGTTTTAAAAGCCAGGACGCACGTTTTGCCGGCTTCGGTGCAGGATTTGCGTACGGCCGCGGCGTGACGGTCAGGATTGCCCCCTTTGAGCAGCGCCGCGGTCTCCAAAGCGCCCCTGCGCAGAAACCCGGCAGCCTGCGCCGCAAAACGTCGGCTTTCCGGGGCCGCTCCCTCGAAATCCGTCACCGCCTGCAGGGCATATGCAGCCGCGTTTTCCAGCCTTGAAATCAAAATAAAAAAAGAACTCCCGTCGCCGTCAGTGAGGCTTTTTCTGGCCTTTACCGTGTTTTCCAGAAAATCCCTTAATTTCCTTTCTGCCGCGGCCTTTGCCAGTATGCCGGAAAAAAAATCTTCCGTTCCGGCAAAAGCCGCCGAAACCGAGGAAACCAGTGATGCGGCGGAAGCTTTCGTCCTGCAGTGAAAAACGCCGCGAAAAAGCATTTTACAAAAATTCATCTGTCTTTAAGATGTTCGTACCATAAGGCAAGGATTGCTATCCTGAACATCAGCCCCGCGTCGGCATACCCTCTGCCGTTTCTTAAAAATGCCCGGCTCCTCCTGACCTTTTCCATGTCGAAAATGCCGGTCCCGCATATCGCTCCTTCCGCCAGCACCGAATCCAGACGCTCATTGGCCCCGCGTATCCAATCCTCCCACGGAACCCAGAAGCCGTGCTTGGGCCTGAAGGCTATGACCGAAGGAAGATGTCTGGAGGCCAGCCTACGCAGAATCCACTTGCTTTTGAACCTGCGGATTTTCAGTTCCGGCGGAAGGGAGAGCGCGTAATCCATCACTTTCTCCGACAGAAACGGCACCCTGGCTTCCAGGGACGCGGCCATGGTGGCCTTGTCCACTTTCATGAGCAGTGCTTCGGCCATTACGGTACGCATATCGAAGGCGAGCAATCCGTTGAAGCCGCGGTTTTCTTCTATCAGTTCCAGCCATGCCCTGTTATCTCTCATCCGGCTGCGCGCGGCCTGGTCCGGCGACAGTATTTCCTCCACATTTGATGCCGGGGAAGCGGCATGCGCCTGCGCCCAGTCCGAAATCGAAAGGAACGGGATTCGTCTGAAGAAACTCCCCTTTCCGCAGGCTCTGGCTGCTGCCGCGGCCGCCGGCCTCGCCCAAGCCGGCATTTTTACCGCAAGCCTGCTCAGATATGCGGCCTTGAACCTGCCGTAGCCGGCGAAAAGCTCATCCCCGCCCTCCCCGGTCATGACGACTTTGACATACTTCCTGGCATGAAGGGAAAGCAGATAGGTGGGCAGAATCGCGGAATCTCCTATAGGCTCATCCATGCACGGAAGCATTTTTTCGACCTGGCCCAGCACGTCAGCCGGCAGAATGAGTTCCTCATGCTCCGTGCCCAGATAATCCGCCGCAAGCCTGGCATATCCCGATTCGTCCAGCCCGGCCCTTCCTCCTGAAAAGCCGATCGAAAAAGTCCTGATTTTACCTGTGACATGCCTGCGCATAAGCGCCGTAACCAGGCTGGAATCCACGCCTCCGCTCAGAAAGGCTCCGACCGGCACGTCGCTCTGGCAGTGTTCCCTGACTGATTCATCCAGCAATGTTTCCAGGTCATCCAGGGCCTGCTTTTCGCTTATATTTTTTTCCGAGCACACAATTTTTCCGAAGCGTTGAGGCTCCGGCAGAGAGGAAATACCGCCGCGTGAGAGATCCAGTCTGAGAAAATGAGCTGGCGGAAGCTTTCGGACTCCCCTGAGCACGGTCAGCGGCGCGTGGACATAGCCGTACTCCAGATAATCCCTGACCCCTTCCGGATCCGGATTCACGGACATTCCCGATGCTGCAACAGAACGCAGTTCGGATGAAAAAAACAGATTGCCCCGGTCAACAGCATAGTAAAGCGGCTTTATTCCTACGGGATCGCGGGCCAGGATAAGCAGTCTTTTGCCGGAGTCCCAGAGAGCGATGGCGAACATCCCCTCCAGCCGGGAAAGAAAATTCTCGCCTTCCATCGAGTAAAGCTGCAGTATGGTTTCGGTGTCCGAGCGGGTCCTGTAACGGGCCCCCCGTCCTTCCAGCTCCTTCTTAAGCCGGGGATGGTTGTATATCTCTCCGTTGAAGACCAGGGCGGCCGAGCCGTCTTGCGAGGACATGGGCTGATGCCCGTGCTCCAAATCGAGTATGGAAAGGCGCCTGAAGCCAAGGCCCAGGGGGCCGTCGAAATGCTCCCCCTCGTCGTCAGGCCCCCTGTGCGATATGGCTGACCTCATGGCAAGCAGGCCGCTTTTTTCGGCAGGGCCGTTTTCAAGGGACAATGTTCCGCAGATTCCGCACATGAAAAGGGTATACCCTACGCAGAGCTCGACCTCCGGTCGCACCCGGAACAAGGCCTATGGCCTTTAAAGGGTGTTTGGGGCGCACTTTCAAATCGCCGGGAGCTGAAAGTGCGGCGGAGCCGGGCGGTTCCCCAGAGGGGGCCCAGCCGGCCCGGGGTAGAGGGTAGAGGGAATAACAGCTGCCTCCTCTCTACCGCGACAAACCCTGTTTGCTGTTTATTGAGTCTTGAAAGAAATATATTGACGCTGTGCGTCAATCAGATAACAAACCAAAAAAAACCAGCGGGAAGGCGGCCGGACAGCCTTCCCGCTTTTGAATATGAAACTATCGGCGCAGATCAACGCTTTGAATACTGGAAGCGCTTCCTCGCCTTCGGCTGGCCCGGCTTCTTGCGTTCCACCATTCTCGGATCGCGGGTAAGGAAACCGGCCTTCTTGAGGGGCCCCCTGAGTTTGTCGTCAACCTCGATAAGCGCCCTGGCTATGCCGTGGCGTATGGCTCCGGCCTGGCTTGATATGCCTCCTCCCGTGACCTTTACATACAGGTCGAACTTGGCCTCGGTAGAGGCAAGGGGGGAGGTAATCATGTGCCGGTAGCGGTCCATGCCCCTGTAATATTCGGCGATGGGTCTGGCATTGATCGTGATATTGCCTTCACCGCCCGGGACAAGGCGCACCTGCGCCACGGAGGTTTTTCTCCTGCCGGTGGCCAGAATAGGTTCTTTTATTTTTGGAGTCATTTTTTTGTCGCTGTTTCAGGAAAACGGTTTTTAAAGGCATGCTCCGGACCCGGGAAAACCCTGAGCCTTTTTAGCCGGCGTGCGCGAAGCCTATTGACGCCGAGCATTCTTTTGACGGCAAGGGTCAGCACTCTGGTCGGATCTTTTTCCATCTGCTGACGGAAACTCACGAGCTTGGCGCCTTTGGCGTAGCCGGAATGGCGGAAATAGTTTTTTTGTTCCTCCTTCCTGCCGGTAAGCCTCAGCTTCCCCGTATTGGTAACCACCACGAAATCACCGACGTCAATCGAATGGGCAAACTCGCGCTTATGCTTGCCCATCAGCAGGACTGCGATCTGCGTGGAGAGTCTTCCAAGCACTTTGTCCGCGGCATCAAAGCAATGCCATCTGCGGGAAGCTTCGATTGTTTTGTGTTCCGGCATCCAGGTTTTTTGTGACATAGCGTTCTTTCCTGTTTCCTGCGTTTATCTTACCAATTCCCGGGTTCCGTGGGAAGGACCCTGTTTACATTCACTTATAATGCCAGGACATAAGCCGATACCCAAATCCTCGGATAAGGACAAATTTTTCTACTGTAGCCCGCCGATTTATCGGCGCTGTAATCGAAAGCCCGATGAATCGGGCAACTACACCCGTCTGGTGAAAAATGTCAAGGGCATACCTGGGCGTTAGCCGAGGATT
>JBDRGJ010000119.1:0-7904 GCA_043817835.1 bacterium | reverse complement strand
CCCTTCCCATGCTGCCGTGCTGACCGGACTTGACATCCTAGAGAAACAGAATTTTGCCCCCCTTGCCGGCAAACGGGTCGGGCTCATCGCCAACCACACATCCATAGACAGGGAAGACAGAAGCGCGGTGGACGTGCTTTTCAACTCCGGCAAAGTAAAACTGGCCGCCATATTCAGCCCTGAGCACGGTTTCCGCGGAACCGCGGACCACGGCGAAAAAGTGGAAAGTTCGACCGACACGGACACCGGGCTTACGGTATACAGCCTGTACGGCAAAACCAGGCGGCCTTCGCCGGAAATGCTGGCCGGGCTGGACGCCCTTGTGTTCGACATCCAGGACGTGGGAGCGCGTTTTTACACTTACCTCGCAACCATGGGCTACGCCATGGAAGAAGCTGACAACCTCGGTTTGGATTTTTTCGTGCTGGACCGGCCGAATCCCATAACAGGCAGCATCACGGAAGGCCCTGTGCTGGCCGACGGCATAAGATTTTTTACCGCATATTTTCCGGTCCCGGTGCGCCACGGGCTCACACCGGGGGAGATGGCCCGGCTTCACGCAGCCGATAAAAAACTGTCCCGCATCAGGCTGACAGTCATCCCACTGGAAGGCTGGGAACGGAGCATGTGGTACGATGAGACGGGTTTAAGGCGGGTCAATCCGTCGCCCAATATCCGCAGCGTGGAAGCGGAAGCCCTTTACCCCGGCATAGGCTGTTTCGAAGCGACTAACGTGGCTGTGGGACGCGGGACCGATTCCCCTTTCACATGGTTCGGCGCTCCCTGGCTTAAAGGCAGAAAACTCGCGAAAAAGCTTTCCGAATCCGGAATAGCCGGAATCAAATTCGAAAGAAAAAAATTAACCCCCTCAAACGACGTCTACTCCGGAGAAAAATGCGACGGCGTGAAAATGACGATAACGGACAGAAATGTCCTGCGTTCTCTGGAGATTTTCATCCGGGCCGCCTGCATATTGCGCGAAATCCAGCCGGATGAATTCAGGATAAAGTGGGAGGAAATGCGCAAGATGACAGGCACCGATTCCTTCAGGGCGCTGTACACATCCGGCGCAGCACCTGAAGTCATACTGGCTGAATTCGACAAAAGCAGGAAGGAATTCGAGGAATCCAGGAAACAATACCTGCTTTATCGGTAAAAAACATGTTTATACGATGATACGTTGATATGGTGATATGTTTATACGCTGCCGCTCAAATTTATATATAGACCCGGCTATACACTCTCCCCTCATTCCATCCTTTCCCTCTCGATTTTCATACTTCTTACCTCTGACCTCATACTTGCCCTGATAGGTCTTTCGGTCATAAACACATGGGCCATTTTCCTGCCATCAGACCGGGTCCATAGACCCTATGCCGTGTTTGCGTTTTCAGATAAACTATGGGCATATGGTGCTAAAAATACGGATACAGACTGCGCAGGAAAGCAGGCTGGGTTCAACCGGCCACGGGGGGCGGAGCCCGGAATGGCTTAATTCATGCCGGGCCAGACAGTGTTTTATAAAGGAACCGGAGGAAACGGGCTCTGAAGCGGCAAACGACAACTGCAAAAGCAATAAATTCCGGCGCTGATTTTTTTCGCAAACGCGGCGGCAGACCCGCCTGCAACACAACAGGATAAACTCCATTTCATCTTCATTTACGCGCAGGGCACGGAAATTCCGTGTTTGTTTCAGCGGCCTGTTTCATTTTGTTCCGAAAGTTTTTTCTTAAAAAACTCAGCCCCTTTCTTATAATAGTCCTCTGATACCGGGTTTTTCTGTTTTCCAGCCATTTTAGCGTAAAACCCGGCGGCTTTGGGATAAGTCTTGTCCCGGAGCTGTTTCAGATCATCCGGAAAAGGCCTGCCGGTCTTTTCGCATGCCCTGTCCAGCGCCTTCAGATGTTCGCTTAAAGCGTAGAGCTTCATTTTTTTATGCCTGTCCCGTATGAAAGCCGCTGCCTGCAGTATCGCAAGCGCCCCTTTCCTGCGCAATTCTTCCATCCTGTCCTGTCCCAGCCCTGATTTTTGCCCGGCCTCGTCTGCCACCGCAAGGCACTGCAGGGCCAGCGGATAGCTTCCGGCGTCAAGAGCCGCAGTCCCCATGAAAATAAGCGCGTCCGCGCTGAAAGCAGGCCAGCGCTCCCTGTAAAAACCGCTCAGATATGCGTCGTAAGCGGCCTTCTGCGTTTCCAGGGCGTCGAGGCCGGCGATTTTTCTTGCGTAGCCGCCGACATCGCCCGAGGCATAGGCCAGGATTTTTCCCTCCTCAACCCGGCCTGTCTGGATTTCCATGGCTTTCTCCAGCGTGTAATAATCCGACTCGTCCGCCTTATAAAGCTTCCTTATGGTTTCTTTGTATTCTTCCATGTCCAGGGAAAGAGCCCGGTAACTGTTCAGGGCATGCTCCATGTATGCATCAGGGTAGCCTTCTTTAAGAAATTTTTTAAGAAGTCCCGGATTTTTCCTCATCTTCTCGTGAAAATATAGGTTTTCCGTTAAATAGGCCTCGTATTCGAATTCCACAGCTCTTCCCGGCGGATTATCCAGGCTGTAATCCGGATAAGCGTCGGCCTGGGCCGCATGGACCAGTTCATGGAGGTAAAGCGCATCAGCTGATTTGACAAAATCCCTTCGGGCTTTTTCCGCGGTCAGAAGAGCCCTGGCGGTTCTCTCCGAAGAATACCCCCTGACCCCGAAAAACGAGTTTATGTGCCGCGTATTGAAATATATGCTTCGTGCGGAAGGGTCGAACCAGGCCAGTTGCGCTGATTTGCCGGCCTGCAGAAAAAACGGAGGTAATCCGTATTTTTCCCCCTGTTTCCCTCCAAACCGGGCTGCTGTTTGCCTGCCGGTTTCGGTTTTTTTCAGTTCCGCCGAAAATTCAGCGGTAAGTTTATCGTTCAGTTCGCGGGCATAGTCTGCCCCGGCTGTTCCGCTCCGGCAAAAGGAGAAAAAAATGAAAATTGCAAAAAGAAACCGCATGGGAATCTATGATACAAAAATCTGCCGGACTTCGCGTGGCTGTGGCCGCTGACAAAAAGACCGCATTTCAATCCCTGCCGGGTGGAGTAATAGGACCTTGTGCCCCTCTACTCATAGGCCTAAAAACAACAGTTTCCTGGGTCTTTTGCTTCTTATGCACATGCACATGGATTGTTAGGATATGTTTACTATATCCACATTATGCATTTAGGAGGGAAGAAACAGATGAAAAAAACAATCCTTACATTGGCCGTTATGGCAATCGCAGTCCCGGCATCATTCGCTTTTGACATATCCACGCTTGAGAGCGTCGCTGCGAATGCAAAGATGGCTGCAGAAACAGACAGTTTGAATTCGGCCAGCGGCATAGCCGACATGTCTTTCAGCGGCAGCATAGCCAGGAATGACAACGGTGTGGTTGTGATGCCTGCGGTTCAGGGTGAAATGGCAAAAGAACAGGTGATTCCAGCGGCAGACAAAAAAACCGCATTGACCGCAAAAATTCCGCAGATAGCTCCTTCACATACTCCCTCTGAACAAAAAGAGCCTTTCTGGAAACAGGCTCTGCGCGCCGCCGTCATAATAACGATAGGATTGCCTGTATTGCTGGGCGCATGGGGGCTATCAATAATACGCGACGGAATCAACCGGGTGCTGGATTGGGTAGTGGGGTGCTGATATATTAAGCACACCACCATACTGCGTCTTCATTAATAATAGCCAGAAAACCAATCATCACAGGAGATAAAAAAATGAAAAAGATAATACTTGCAGTGACAGTCATGGCGGCAACAGCATCAATATCATTCGCCGACATGTCGGGACTTGAGAACGCGGCAGCGGATGCGGCGATAGCGGCACGGACAGGCAGCCTGGAATCAGCCAGCGGCATAGCAGACATGGCTTTCAGCGGCGGTTTGGCGGTTGATGATAAAGGCGCGGTCTTCGTAAACTCGGACAGCAGAGAGGCGGTAAAAAAGGAGCTGCCTTCCCGAATGGCCGAAAAACAGGCTTTGATGTCAAAGGTCCCCGGGATTCAGAACAGCGCCAAATCTGAAAAATCCAATAACGACCCCGGTTTTGTGGGAGCACTGTGGCTCGGTCTCAAGGCGCCTGTGACCATCGCTAAATACGGGGCTATTTTTGGGATACAAATGGTGTCCCCCGGTTCTAATTCCGACAACGGCATCGAACACGCCTTAGCGCAGATAGGTGCAGGAATCCTCGGAGGAGTCCTTGGCTTGGCTGTGGGATTAGGGATAATGGCGATATCGCCGTTTCTCGCGGTGGGACAGCTTTTTAAAGGCAATCTCTTTTAAACCGGCTGACATCACATTGCAGCCCGTCCTGAATAAAATCAGGGCGGGCTTTCTTTTTTGCAAGCCATTTCCCCATGCCGGGACACATAATTATTGACTACTCCCTTTCCAATATTTAGACTGATGTAATATGAACAGCAAACTGGCACGCCTCATATACCCGGAATACAGATTCGGGAAGACAGACCCGGCTGAAGGCCTGCGCCTTGTGAAAATGGGAGTGGGAGGTTTCTGCATTTACGGAGGCAGCCCGGAGGAAATCCGCAAAACGACCTCCGCACTGCAATCAGCCTCCGGGACTCCGTTAATTTTCTCGGCTGACTACGAAAACGGCGCAGGCCAGTGGATGAAGGACGCCACCCAACTCCCTTCCAATATGGCGGTAGGAGCCTCCGGTTCGGAGGAAATAGCCAGGAGAAAAGCCCAGATAACCGCACGCGAAGCCGCTGCCCTGGGAGTCAGCTGGATACTGGCTCCCGTAACGGACCTTGCCACAAGGGCGGAAAATCCCATAGTCAATACCAGGGCCTTCGGGGAAGACCCCGGGCTTGTCAGCCGCATGGCCGGCGCCTATATTTCCGGACTCCGGTCCGAAAATTCCATTTCCTGCATAAAGCACTTCCCCGGCCACGGCGAGACCTCCCTGGACTCACACCTTGAGCTTCCCATTGTGGACAGGTCACGCTCACAGCTGGAGGAGTCGGAACTGCGGCCTTACAGGAACCTGCTTTCCAGAAGCGATACGGTGATGATAGGCCATCTGAAGGTTCCGGACCTGGACCCCGAAATCCCCGCTTCTTTTTCCAGAAAAATCATAACGGGACTTCTCCGGGAGGAGCTGGGCTTTGAAGGTTGCGTGGTGACAGACGCCCTTTCCATGAAAGCGGTGGAAAACGAGCGGTTCGCCGGAGTCGCGGCTCTTCTGGCGGGAGCCGACATACTCCTTGTGCCGGACGACCCTTATAAACTTTTAGACTCTCTCAAAAACGCCTATGGCGGGAGCAGAATAACCGACGGCGTGATAACAGCCGCCCTTAAAAGACAGGACATCCTGGTCAGGAAAACAGGGCCCGCTCTCATAAACCGGCCCGGACTGGACATTGTGGGCTGCAGGGAGCACAGGGATTTCATAACGAATTGCGCACCCGAATGCCTGGCCTGGGTCCGCCGACCTTCCGCCGCTATCCTCAAAAGAGGAGACTCTGTGGAATACATGGAACCGGGCGTAAGCGACCCGATTCTTTGGAACGGCAAGGCTTTTGTAGCCGCCCTTAAAAAACTGGGGATCAGGACGAACCGTGTCTCGGGACAAAAAACCTCCATGCTCATCGCGGCATCCTTTTCCCGTCCGCGCGCTTACAGCGGCAGCATAAACCTCAGCCCTGAAAACAGGGAGGAAATAGCTTTGAAAAGCGCAAAGGCCGCAAGCGTGACAATGATTTCCTTCGGAAGCCCTTTCGTCTTTGAAGGCATGAACTGCAGGCCGGCAGCCAAACTGTGCGCCTTCTGCGCTCTGGATGAGTTCCAGGCCGCTGCGGCGCAGGTCCTGGCCGGGACTGCCGAAGCCAGGGGCATGATGCCGGTTACCATAAAAGAAAAGTAACTGCCCAGGTTCACAGTTCAAGGTTCAGCGGTTTAAAGGTTGGCAAACCATGACCGCTGAACTTTGAACGGGGAACCTGAATAAGGTTCAGGGGTTAACAATGAACCCAACAACCCGGGCAGTTACAAAAAAAATACATGGAAACCATAACCGCGGTGGAAAAATTCGCCGGACTTGCCCCGGCAGACAATGTCATCGTTGCGGCGGCAGTGCTGCTGCTGCTGGCAATAGCCTACATAACCGGCAGGGAAGAAAAGGATACCCGGGATTTTTTTCTGGGAAGGCGAAACATCCCGGGATGGGCCGCCTGCCTCTCCTTCGTGGCCACGGAAATAAGCGCTCTAACGATAGTGGGAGTGCCGGCAACGGGTTTCAGGGAGAACTGGCAGTACCTGCAGTTTTTCATCGGCTCGGCCGCGGCCAGGATAATAATCGCCTACCTCTTCATACCCGCTTTCTACAAATACAACTGCACCACCATATACGAGTTCCTCCGGCACCGTTTCGGACCGGCCACGCAGTATGCGGGCTCGATATTCTTTTTTATAACCCGCCTTCTCGCTTCAGGTGTCCGCCTTTACGCCGCCTCGCTGGCCGTTTCCGTAATAATGGGCTGGAACCTGACGCAGACACTTTTCCTTTTCACGGTTATAAGCATGGCATTTATCTCTTTCGGGGGAATCAAGGCGGTGGTATGGACAGGGACATTTGAAGCCGCGACCTTTTACATCGCCGGAGGG
This sequence comes from bacterium, assembly GCA_043817835.1. GTDB lineage: Bacteria > Elusimicrobiota > Elusimicrobia > Elusimicrobiales > CAZFMJ01 > JBDRGJ01. The sequence continues at coordinate 1,257 of JBDRGJ010000119.1, read as the reverse complement.
GCCGTGCTTTTTTACCTCTTCGGCTGCGTGACGGGCGGCCTGCCGGAAATATGGAAAGTCGCGGGAGAAAGCGGGCGACTCAGCCTGATAAACTGGGGCTGGAACATGGCGGACCCCAACATCCTCTGGATCGCCGTATTGAACGGCGTTTTCGGATCCATGGGCGCCTTCGGGACCGATCAGGAACTGATGCAGCGGCTGCTGACCGTCGGAACCAGAGATGAAAGCCGGCGCACGCTGATCGCCACCATAGCAGCCACTCTTCCCCTGCAGTGCATATATCTCGGCATAGGCACCCTGCTGTTCGTCTTCTACAAACAGAATCCCGGCCTGCCGCTGCCGGACAACTCCGACAAGATACTTTCCCATTTCGTCACCAACGTCCTGCCGGCGGGTCTCAAGGGACTTATGCTGACCGCCGTAATAATGGCCAGCATAGATTCTCCGCTCGGCTCGCTGTCCGCATCCTTCGTCACGGACATCTATCGCACGCTCATCCGGAAAACAGGGAATGAGGCCCACTACCTTAAGGTGTCGCGCCTGAGCGTTCTGGTCTTCGGAATAATTCTGGCGGTCATCGCCTTTTTCTGCCGCTCTGTGGAAGGCATACTCTGGCTGGCTTTCAAGATAAACGGCATTACGGCAGGCAGTCTCCTCGGAGTCTTCCTGCTGGGGCTCACCACCGCCAGACAATCCGACAGGGGCAACGTGGCCGCCATGATAATAAGCGCGGTCGTCAACGCAGCCCTGCTGGCGCTGTCGGAGAACAACCTGATAGGGCTGGGCTGGAGCTGGCTGATAGTGATAGGGACGGTCAGCACCTTCGTTCTGGGCTGGATATTCGGGACAAAAAAGGTTGTGACTGGGGTTGCGAGCAGTTAAAAATTCCGGGCTATTCTTCCGTCCACTTGTAACCCACCCCCGTCACGGGATGTATTTTGCTGCCGTAACTTTCTAATTTTGCCTTCAGCCGGTGTAAAGTTACTTTTATGGTGTCTTTGGTGGTTATCCGGCCTGCGCCCCACACTCCGTCTGTGATAGCTGAATACGAAAAGACATGCTCTTTTCTTTCAAGAAACATAGCCAGAAGCGCAAACTCTTTTGGCAGCAGATTAATTCTGCGGCCGCCTATCTTTACCGTCGCTTTGTCGAGTTCCATGACCAGAGCGCCGGATGACAATTTCTCGCCTGAACTGCCGCCGGGCGCGCATCTGCGCAGCACGGCTTCAACCCTGGCAAGCAGTTCCCCTGAAGAAA
>JBDRGJ010000118.1:0-5028 GCA_043817835.1 bacterium | reverse complement strand
AACCTTTGAACTGCGAACCTGAGTCATTTAGTAAGTGACCCGCATATTTAAATGATCGGTAATTTCAGAAGGGATTCCATGAGACCTTTGACTTTTTGGGCCACTTTCTCGCCTTCCCGCAGCACGTCAGGATGGCTGAGGGGAGCTTTTGTCAGTCCGCTGCCCAGGTTGGTTATCCAACTCAGCCCAAGCACCCTGATATTAAGCTGGCGGGCTGAAATGACCTCGGGGACAACAGACATGCCCACCACATCGGCGCCCATGCCGCGGAAAGCCCTTATTTCGGCCGGGGTTTCATAGGAAGGCCCGATCACGGCCACATAAACGCCTTCGGTGGCGCGGATGCCGGCGTTTCTGCACTCCATCAGGGCCGCTTCCCGAAGTTCCCTGTCGTAGGGCTCGGTCATGTCCGGGAACATCTTGCCGAACGCCCGGTCATATGTGCCGCGCAGGGGGTTGTTGCCCATCAGATTTATGTGATCCTTGAGAACAACGAGGTCGCCCGGCTTCAGGCTGGTATGCAGCGAACCCACGGCTGAAGTTATAATCAGAGATTTTACACCCATGAAACCCAGCGCCCTTATGGGCAGGGAAAGCGCTCCCATCTCATGGCCTTCGTAATAGTGGAACCTTCCCTTCATTATAACCACCTGCTTTCCGGAAAATTTTCCGAATAAGAGCTGCCCTTCGTGGCCCGGCACCGTAGTCTGTGGAAAACCGGGGATTTCGGTATATGGTATGACCGACACGTCTTCCAATTCCGGAGCCGCCGCGGAAAGTCCGCTGCCCATTATGAGCCCGGCCACGGGAGTGCGGCCGCCTGTTCTCTCCCTGAGCCAGCCGACCGTTTTATTCACCTCTTCGGCGCAGTTTGTTTTGGTCATTTCTTTTTCCTCGGGGCAAATCAGCCTGGATGGCATGTATGTTTTTCTCGGTTCAACTCGAATAATTTTAGCACATCTAAACGATGCTTTCAGAAGGTATAACGGGGCGGAATAAACGCATTCCGAAGCAGCTCCGGGGGCCGTCCTTCCTCTATGGCCACCACATCGAACCTTACCGATTGCGGTTTCAGCTTTTTGGCTTTAATATAGCTTAAAGCCGTCTTCGTTATTTTCTTCTGCTTGGTTCTGGTAACAGCAGCAAATGCCCCGCCGAAGGCTCCTGTGCTTCTGGTTTTGACCTCGACAAAGACCAGGATTTTACCCTCAACGGCTATTATGTCTATCTCACCGGTCGGGCAGTACCAGCCCCGCTCCACCACTTTGAAACCGAGGGTTTTAAGACAGGCAGCCGCGTTGTCTTCTCCTTCCCGCCCCAGATCATTCATAAGAAGCAGATACTAGATTTCCCCGCCACTACGGCTTTGGCAGGTCCGCCGACGATGTGTGGCGGAAGATATTGGATACTTGCGCACTGTTGAACTTGTGACGTGGTGTCCTGGTGATTTGTGACGTGTTGACTTGGTGACGGGTGACCCCTGTTTGCGCCGCGGCAACCGGCGCAAAACTCATTCTGTGCACGGGACTTGGGCCAAGCAGTTCCAAAGCCTTCATATGTGCGGCGGTCCCGTAGCCTTTGTGGGAGGCGAATCCATACCCCGGAAATTTCAAATCCAGAACGCACATCCATCTGTCGCGCAGGACCTTGGCACAGACGGAAGCGCATGCCACGCACAATGACCTGGCATCGCCGTCGACAACAGCCAGCTGCCGCAGCGCAAGGCCGGGTATTTTATGCGGCCCGTCGACAAGCACGATAAAATCAGGACTGAGAACTGAGGGCTGAGATACGAGGTCAGAAGTCAGAGGTCTGATGTCAGATGACTGAGACTTGGCTTCCGACGCGCTTCTGACTTCTGACTTCATTAATCCCGCCACGGCCATCCGCATCGCACTGAAAGTGGCCTGCAGTATGTTGATTGCGTCTATTTCCCCGGCAAGGGAAAAACCCATGCGAAAACACACTCCGGCACTTTTCATCTCATAAAAAAAACGCTCTCTTTTGCCTGCGCTGAGAAGCTTGCTGTCCCTGATTCCGGAAAGGAGGGGAACAGCAGAGGGAGGAACGAAAGCGGCACAAGCCACGACAGGCCCGGCCAGAGGCCCCCTGCCCGCTTCGTCCACACCAGCCAGGCATGCGGCCCCGTATTGTTTTGCCGTCTCGGCGTCGAAATCGGCCAGCACGTCAGGCCGCGGGGGTATTTTCTTTTTCCGGAGCAGTTGCGGCCGCAGCTGCATCGGGCTTTACTTTTTCGGATTGTTCCGCTGCTGCAGGCGCTGTCCCGGAAGAAGAGTCCTGCGGCGCTGCTCCCGAGTCTTCCTGGATGTGCGAGGCCTTCCCGCTGAGTTCCCTCAGATAGTTCAGGCGGGAGCGCCGCACCCTTCCCTTTTTGAGAACCTCTATTTTCTCCACCCTGGGGGAATGCAGGGGGAAAATCCTCTCCACTCCGACGCCGTAGGAAACTTTGCGGACCGTAAAGGATTCCGATATGCCGTGGCCGCGCCGACACAGCACCACACCCTCGAACATCTGAATCCTTTCGCTGTCGCCTTCCACAACTCTGGCATGCACCCTTATGGTGTCACCGGAGCGAAAGTCGAATTTTTCGTTCTTCAATCCCAGTCCTGTTATCTTATCAATGTCCATGCTTCCTCCTCTTTAAACAGCAGTTGCCAAGTTGCGCAGATGACCGGTCTAATCAACTGTTCAAGTGATAAACTATTCGACTGCCTTATGCCTCTTCATTAAATCAGGCCTGCGTTTTTTTGTCAGAGCCAGAGACTGCTCCCTGCGCCACCGGGCTATCTCCGCATGGTTGCCGCCAGTTAGAATTCCCGGCACCTTTTTTCTTCTCCAAACGGAGGGACGCGTGTACTGGGGTGCTTCAAGAAGCCAGTCCTTGAAGGTTTCCTCGCTGGCTGCGCCCTCCTTCTTCAGCACTCCCGGCAGCAGGCGCGTCACGCAGTCCGTCACAACCACCGCAGCGGGTTCCCCTCCCGTAAGGATATAATCCCCTATCGAAAGCTCCATATCAAATTCCGGCACGATTCTGGCGTCCACTCCCTCGTAATGACCGCAGATCAGAATCAGATGCTTCATGCCGGCCAGTTCCCGCGCCAGCCGCTGATCCAGCTTCCTGCCGCACGGGCTCAACAGCACAGTCAGGGAGCCTTTTTTTTTCACGCTTTTTAGGGCCCGGCGTATGGGCTCCGCCATCATGAGCATGCCCGGTCCTCCGCCATACGGTCTGTCATCCACCGTGCCCCGGCTGTCGTCTGCGAAATCCCTGGGGTTTGCAAAGCCCAGCTTCAGAATTCCCTCCCTGCGGGCCCGGCCGACTATGCTCCCGGAAAGCGGGCCTTCCACCATGGACGGAAAAAGCGTGACGATGTCTATCTTCATTTCAGATCGTAACTACTCAGGTTCACAATTCAATGGTTCAGGGTTCAAGGTTAAGAGGTTCAAAGGTTGGAGAACCATGAACCCTGAACGGTGAACCCGACAACCCGGGCAGTTACTTCAGATCAAAGAACCAAAGAAAGCGCTCTTTACTCCACGTCCAGGAAAACTCTCCTGTTGTCCTTTTCGGCGCTGGAAGAAAGCAGTGTCCTGATGGCCTTTATCACCTTTCCCTCCCTGCCTATCACCTTTCCCTTGTCAGAGTCGGCGACCTTCAGCCTGAAGCGCACAGTTCCGGCCTCGTCCGATGAATCCAGCCTGACTTCTTCGGGCTTGTCCACAAGTGATTTCACCAGGTAAGTGAGAAGTTCTTTCATTGTTTTATTTCGCTTCGGCTTTTCCGGCCAGTTTGATGAGCGAAGCCACTGTTTCGGAAGGCTTTGCGCCCGTCTTTATCCAATACTCCAGCCTTTCGCTTTTCAGGATTATTTTATCCTTCCCTTTTTCAGCCTTGGGATTGTAATGTCCGAGCACTTCCAGGGGTTCCCCGCTTGCGCCGCGGGTTTTTTCTATAGCCACTACGCGGTAATGCGCGTGTTTGGGTTTTCCGTTTCTCTGCAGCCTTACAACAACAGCCATTTATCCTCCCTTTTCACTAAAGTAACGAATACCGAGTAATCCGTAATAAATAACTTAGCAACGAGTAATCAGTAGTCAACAAGACCCATAGTACTTTAAATCCCTATGGATAGAAACAAAGTTCCACTTTTCCCGGCCGAATCTTCTCCGTCACAGGTTACTTATTACTCGTCTCTGATTACCCGTTACTGACACTGGCCACTGCTTTTAATATATTTTTCATCGAGGCGGCGGTGTCTGCGTCCGAAAAAAGCGCGCTTCCGGCCACCAGAGAATCAGCCCCTGCCCTTGCCGCCACGGCGGCGGTCCGGGCATTTATACCTCCGTCCACCTGCAGCCATGCACAGCTGCCGATAGCGTCCAACAGGCTCCTGGCGCAGGCAATTCTGGACTGGCTTCCCGGCAGGAATTTCTTTCCTCCGAAACCGGGATCCACGGTCATCACCAGCAGCAAATCTATTTCCTTCAGCAGACCCTCTGCTTTTTTCAGGGCGGTCTCAGGCCGTACAGCAAGCCCCGCGCTCAGGCCCATGTCCCTGATTTTCTTAAGCGCGGCACGCGGGCTGCGGCAGGCTTCCAGATGCACCGTCAGCAGATCCGCCCCGGCCTGCGCGAACGGCATAAAAAATTTTTCCGGCTGTTCCACCATCAGGTGCACATCAAGCGCGAGCCCGGTGACATTCCTGAGCGAAGCGACCACTGCCGGGCCGAAACTCAGGTTCTGGACGAAGCTTCCGTCCATCACGTCTACCTGCAGCCAGCCGGCCCCGGCTTTTTCCGCCTCCCTTACCTGCTCTCCCAGCCGGGCCAGGTCAGCGGAAAGTATGGACGGAACCACCACCGCCTTCCCATCCGGCCTGGGCAGCCTGCTTTTAAATATCATATTTCAACTGCGTTTATAAGATGATACGGTGATAAGGTTATATATCACAACGTCCCGGTTACAAGTTCAAAAACCGCGTTGATACACAAAGGGCACATTCTTCC
>JBDRGJ010000117.1:0-15431 GCA_043817835.1 bacterium | reverse complement strand
GGCTGTTTTTAAGGCCAAAGACGGCAGGAAAGTGGCGGTGGAAGGGAGCCTGAACGCACAGATGAAAGACGGCAATTTTGTAATGGCGCGCGGCATTTTCCGCGACGTCACCGACAGGGAGAAGCTGGAAAAGGAACTGTTAAAGATGGATCTGCTTTCCGTGCTTGGGGTATTTGCGGGAGGACTTGCGCATGATTTCAACAATCTCCTCACGGCGGTAATGGGCAATATAGAGATGGCTAAGATAAAATCCGGCTCTGCCCCGGGAGTCATGAAAATGCTGGAAAACGCCGAACTGGCGTGTTGCAGGGCGAAAGACCTGGCCGGCCAGCTGCTCACCTTTGCCAGAGGCGGAGCCCCGGTTAAAACCACCGTGAAGGTGGAACAGTTGCTGAATGCCTCAGCCCGCCTGGCGCTGAGCGGCTCAAACATTAAACCGGAATTCAAAATCCCCGCTGACATCTGGTGCGTTTACGCGGACCAGGGGCAGATAATCCAGGCGTTCAACAACATGCTTCTTAATGCCAGGGAGGCTATGCCCGCAGGGGGCATAATCAGCATAAAAGCCGATAATTGGGCAGAGGAAAGCCAGGGGTATAAAGACCTGCCGGTCTCTCCTGGGAAATACGTCAGTATCCGCATAGAGGACGAAGGGGCGGGCATTCCGGAATCTCATATCGCCAGGATTTTCGATCCGTATTTCACCACGAAGCAGCATGGAAGCGGTCTCGGACTGTCAGTGGTTTTTTCCGTAATCAAAAAGCATGACGGTCACGTCACGGTCGAATCAGTGCCCGGCAAAGGCTCTTCTTTCACAGTTTATCTGCCCGCCTCTCCGGAAAAATCATATCCGGAAGGAGGAGGCAGCGATGAAACCATGGTGAAAGGCAGGGGCAGAATCCTCATCATGGATGATGAAGCCGCGGTAAGAAAAGTGGCCTGCAGGATACTGCAGGAATGCGGTTACGACGTTGATTTCGCCGGAGACGGAGACGAGGCGATATCCAAATATCTTGCGGCCCGGAAAACGGGCGGGGGTTTTGACGCGGTCATAGCGGACCTGACGGTTCCCGGCGGATTGGGAGGGGAGCAGATGGGGAAGAAACTTCTGGCGCTTGACCCTGAAGCCAGGATTATAGTTTCCAGCGCGTACTCCGATTCTCCTGTCATGGCGAATTATCCGAGCTACGGATTCTCCGGCGTACTGCCCAAGCCATACAGTATTTCGGAACTGAGCCGGGTAGTGAATGACGTCCTGAAAAAAAGGAGCCGGTGACGGTCAGAGCACCAGGTCCCTGAGTCCCGTATCAGGATCCCGGTTTTATAGGCTCGCAGAAGGGAGCAAATGTGTGGTTTTCAGGCCACATGATATAACCGCACTCCCCAAGCCGACTCACAAGCCGCTTGGGCTATTACAGCCCCATGGAACAGTGCCTGCGCAGGCGGGTATACAACAGCCACGACTATGCCGATGGCATAAAGGCTTTTCTGGAAAAGCACCGGCCGGTGTTCAGGGGGGAGTAGTAATTACCGCTTTTTATGCTTCCACCAAAGCATCATTCCCAACACGGATATGCCTGAGATAATCAGCACAAACCAGAAGGCTTGCGGGTGGCTCTGGAAGGGGAGGTGCACATTCATCGAAAATATGCTCACCACCAGGGTCGGGACCATGATTCCTATGGTGATGAGGTTCAGGGTCTTCATCAGGATGTTGAGGTTGTTGCTTACTATGGAAACCCTTGCGTCCATAAGCCCGGCCAGAATATTGGAATAGATTTCGGCCTGACGCGCGCACTGGCTGTTTTCAATAAGTATGTCTTCCAGCAATTCCATGCTCTTTTCGGAGAAACCTATCTTGGGCCTGTTATTTTTAAGTCTTTCGAATGCAAAACCGTTTGAATTTATGGCGTTGAGATAATATACAAGCGATTTCTCCAGGCTGAAGAGGTTCAGAAGGAATTTGTTTTCCATGGAAACATTTATTTTCTTTTCTATCTCCTCAGAAATCATGTTGATGACTTTCAGATGTTCCATATAATGGGATATGGAACCGTATATGAGTCTCAGAAAGACGTCCTGTATCGAGTCAAGATGGGTGAAATGCTTCCCTACGAAAAGAGGGATGTCTTCTGAGATGACCACCACAAGGCGCTCCTTGTATAGGAACATGCCCATGGAGGCCACCTTGAAAAGAAGCTTGTCTTTGCCGGAATAGTTTTTCGGGCGCTTGAAAATAAGGGCGAGGTGCTCAGGCTCGAACTCTATGCGCGAGGGTTCATCCGGGTCCAGGGCTGAAGCGAGGGTGTGTTCGTCTATGCCGTAATCGGCGACAATGCGGTGTTTTTCATTGTCATCAGGATTGGAAACAATAGATATTTTTCCTTCAGCATTTTCGACTGCTTTTCCGGCTGCTATCGAATAAATTTTCAGCATAGAATTTCGTCAATCATTGCCCATTACCCGCTGGTCACCTGCCGTTTCAGCATTGCGGCTGCGGTGGCGCCAATTTCCGACAGGTTTTCCACCACGGTTATTCCCGCCGCTGCCAGAGCTTCAACCTTTGAGGCATGTGTGCCGGAAGCGCCTTCCACTATGGCTCCGGCATGGCCCATTCTCCTGCCTGGCGGGGCCGTTTTGCCGGCCACAAACGCAAAAACAGGTTTGTTCATCTTTTCCCTTACGTATTTGGCGGCGTCTTCCTCAGCGCTGCCGCCGATCTCGCCTATGAGCACCACTGCTTCAGTCTTCGGGTCTTCCTGAAAAAGCTTAAGGGTATCCACGAAGTTGAGTCCCTGTACGGGGTCCCCGCCGATGCCCACCACTGTGGATTGGCCGAGCCCGTTGTTCGTCAGTTGCCATACGGCTTCATAAGTAAGGGTGCCTGAGCGGGAAACTATGCCAACCGGCCCTGGCTTGTGTATGTAGCCGGGCATTATCCCGGCCTTGCATTCCCCGGGGGTTATTACGCCGGGGCAGTTGGGGCCGACCAGACGTACGGTCCTGCCTGCGCTTTTAAGTTCACGCAGGTATTTCTTGACACGAACCATGTCCAGGACCGGGATGCCCTCGGTTATGCAGATTATGACATCCACGCCGGCGTCAGCCGCTTCGAGTATGGAATCGGCCGCGAACGGCGGGGGAACGAAAATCAGGGAGACGTTCGCGCCGGTTTCCTTAACGCCTTCGCGCGCCGTATCGAAAACAGGGCGTTCCAGATGGCGTGTTCCGCCCTTGCCCGGGGTGACCCCTCCGATTATGTCAGTGCCGTAATCCATGCACTGCTGAGAGTGGAAAGTCGCCTGTCCGCCGGTGAAACCGTGTACCAGTATTTTTGAGTCTTTATTGAGTAGAATCGACATAATGTCTCCTTATACTAGCAACTCAAGAAACTCAAGCAAAACAAGCGACGCAAGTAAAAAATATTTCTAAAATTTACGCCGGGTATTATTCAACTGTTTTTCCTTATCTTATGTTGCTTATGTTTCCTGCGTTGCTTAAGTTGTCTGTTTCACTGCGGCCACAGCTTTTTGGGCCGCATTCCACAGGCTGTCAGCCTGCCGGATTTTAATGCCCGAATTTTCAAGCAGCAACTTTCCTTCCTTGACGCGGGTGCCTTCCAGCCTGATCACCAGCGGAATGGAGAGTTTCACTTTCTTCACCGCTTCGATTATGCCCTGCGCAATTACGTCGCATTTCATGATGCCGCCGAAAATGTTGACCAGGACCGATTTTACCTTGGGGTCCCTGAGGATTATCTGGAACGCCCTGGTGACCTGTTCCGCGGTGGCACCGCCGCCGACGTCCAGAAAGTTTGCCGGTTCGCCGCCCGCAAGTTTTATGGTGTCCATGGTGGCCATTGCAAGGCCGGCCCCGTTGACCATGCAGCCGATGTTCCCGTCAAGACCGACGTAGTTTATCCCGGCTTTCTTCGCAAGTTTTTCAGCCGGTGTGGATTCGTGGTCCGGTTTCTCCTGCAGTTCCTTGTGACGGAAAAGGGCGTTGTCGTCAGTCACTATCTTGGCGTCCAAAGCGAAAAGTCCGCCCTGTCGGGTTATTATGAGCGGATTGACTTCCACCAGTCCGGCGTCAAGGTCCAGAAACAGTCTGGCCAGCTTCTTTGCCAGGCTGATGAAATCGGAAACGAGGGTCCGCGGGATTTTAAGCTCATATGCCAGGCGCCTGGCCTGGAAATCAGCCAGTCCTGCGGACGGATCCACAGGCTCCCGGATTATAAGCTCCGGCCTTGTCGCGGCAAGTTCCTCTATGGACACTCCTCCCTCGGCCGATGCGATGACAACCGGCCTTGCCGACTTTCTGTCGAGCACCACGGATATATAGATTTCCCGGGATATGTCCGAGGATTTGTCGATCAGCAGCTCCTTCACTATCAGGGCCTGCCCGTGGGTCTGGGCCGTTACAAGCTTCATGCCCAGCATTGCCCTGGCCGCTTTTTTGGCCTCAACAGGGGTCTTGGCTATCTTTATCCCTCCTGCTTTGCCCCTTCCTCCCGCAAGGACCTGGGCTTTGAGCACCCAGGGACCCTTGCCGGCTTTTTTAAGGGCTGCGGACAGATACGCCGTACTGCTTATGACCCCTCCGCTTGGGGGAACTGGGATGCCGCAATTTTTAAAAAGCTGTTTCGCTTCATGTTCCAATAATTTCATGGATTCTCCGGTTTCTCAAGACCTTTAGTAATTTGTAGTATAATTTTCACATACCAGTCCACTATTTTTATTTATTCCCGCGGCAACGGCCATGACAGGCAATGACCTGAGCATTCTGACGGATTATCCGGAAAGTCTCCTGGCCGGTTCTGATGCCTGGGAAATAAATCCAGGGGAAAGGGGGATGCCCGATTAAAACTCTGCCATCGTCAATGCAAATCTCCGGGAAAACCCTGTCTTTTATTGTCTTACTGACCATGGTTTCGGGCTTTTTCGCTCTGGCCGGAATAGGAGCGGGACTCCCGTCCGAAGAACAGACCCGCCTTGTTTTCTCCGAAGAGGGCGTCTTATCATCTCTGTCCCCTGCGATGAAGTCTCTCAGGAACGATGTGTACGAAAGTTACAAAGTCGTTCCCGGAGTTGAGGTGCGAAAATCATACGCACCGCCTTCGAATGGAATCGTGACTGAAGCGGTTATAGACGGCAAGCCGCTGAAAATCGAGGCTGTAAAAATACATGCGATGCGGTCGGCCCTTCTGCAGAGCCGCATGCCTGACGAACAGTACGCTCTGAGGACGCTTGGCAACATAAAACCCGCCCTGGGACAGTTTAATCCGCACGCTTTTTTTTACGGGGGGTTCTATATCTATTCTGCCGGTTTTGCCCTGAAAGTTGCCGAGACATTCGGTCTGCTGAAGGTCACTTCTGATATCGAGTTTTATTTCCGCAATCCGGAACAAACAAGACTGCTTTTCATCATACCCAAAGTCTTGGGCGGGCTTGCCGTGGCTGCCTGTGTCCCTGCGATATTTCTTCTTGCAGGCAGGCTGTATGGGGAGAAGGCTGCCCTGTTGTCGGCTTTTTTTATGGCGGTTCTTCCGGCCGCGGCGGTGGAGGCGCATGCTCTGAAGCCATACACATTTTTCCTGCCGTTCATGCTGTTTTCCCTCTATTTCTCCGCCAGGATAATGGAAGAAGGTCGCGGCAGGCATTACCTGCTGGCCGGAATTTTTGCCGGGCTCAGCGCCGGCTCGCTCATTATCAGCGGCACGGCGGTTTTTGCCGCGGCCGCGGGCCATTTCCTGTTTGAACGCAAAAAACCTCCGGTGAAAGAACGGTCCTCGAACTTGAGGCTGCTCATTGCGGCCGCGGGTTTTTTTGTCTCTTTTTGCGCCACCAATCCGTATTTTTTCCTGGCCTTCCGGGAGATGGCAAATGAGTTGGGGAGCAATTCCGAAATATGGGGTTTCAAAATCTCCCTGGCACAGGCATGGCATCATTTCGTGTTTGAATTCCCGAAAGAGTTCGGAGGTTTTCTTTATATTTCCGCAGCAGCAGGCCTGGCTCTTGCGCTGTTCACCGTGGCGGCAGGCGACATCCTTCTTATGGCGGTTTTCATCCCCTTTTATATCTACCTTACCTGCGTGTTCTGGTCCACGCATCACTATGATATGCCGGCGGTTCCGATCATGGTAATCCTGGCTGCCCGCTTTTTTGTATGGGCCGGAGAGAAGCTGAAGCGGACAAGCCTGATAAACGCAGCCGCGGCCGCAGTGGCCCTGCTGACTTTCTGCTGTACGGCGCACTACAGTCTGATTTATCTTATGTCCGACCGGCATTTCAATTCGGCAGGCAGATGGATAAACGAAAATCTGCCGCCGGGGCTTCCATAGGAACATTTAAGTATCCGTATTTCGGCTATGGCGGATACCCGCCGTTCAGCCTTTTAAAATACAGGATAAACGAGGAAAAGAATCCGCGTTACTTTATAACCGTTAGCGGCCGAAAAACCCCGCCCCTGTCCGAAGACCCCGGGGAACGCTACAAGCCTGTGGCTGAGTTTCGCAGGCCTTTCGAATTTTTGGAAATATTTTTCGACAGCAGTCTGTTGCGGCGCATGGGCGGGAGGGTCACCGTCTACGAACTTTCAAAGAACCTTCTAAATAAATCGCGGACCATGTAGACATTTTTCAAGGTGGCGATGGCTGCCATGTTTTTAAGTATTATCGCTGGTCTGAAATAAAAAATTCGAAAGGCTTCTTTGTATTTAAGTTTTAATTTTTCGGCCGATATGGTGGGCAGCTGCATAACAGGCTCGCTTAAGTCATAATCATCCCAATTTTCATGAAGCAGGCAGCCTGACTCTTTGGCCCAATTAAACATAGCGGTCCCGGGATAGGGAGTTGTGATGTTATATAACGCGATATCGGGATCCAATTCCAGGGAGTATCTTATCGTTTCATCAATGGTTTGTTCCGTTTCCCCCGGATTGCCGAACATGAAGGTGCAGCGTGCGGTTATCCCCGCTTCTTTAGCCAGTTTAACCGCGTTGCTGTTTTTTTTAAATTCAATATTTTTCCCGATATTTCTCAGTATTTCAGGGCTGGCGCTTTCAATCCCGAACATTACCTGGTGACAGCCGGCAGTCTTCATTTTTTTCAGCAGCGGCAGTGTCACGGTATCAACTCTGGCAAAACAACTCCACGTAAGATCAATTTTTCCGGCAATGAGCAAATCGCACAGGCGATTTATATTTTCATGGAAGACGGTAAAAGTATCATCGTAAAAGGAAATTTCTTTTATGCCATGCTTTTCAGACAACATTTTCATTTCCGCATAGATATTTTCAGCCGAACGGCAGCGCAATGGGATGTCGGCAGAATTGCAAAACGTGCACTTGCCGGGGCAACCCCGGGTGGTCATCATGTTGATGGCCGGCAGTCTGCGATAAGCATTCAAAGCGGGCCTGTATGATTTTAAGTCAATCCTGTGAAACGCAGGGAACGGTATGGCATCCAGGTCGGGCATCATTCCATTCGGCCCGACATGAATTATTTCACCGCCCCGTGTATATGAAAGCCCGGTTATGCCGTCAACAGGGCATCCTGTCACCAGGTCCAGAAGAGTTTTTTCACCGTCCCCTCTGATCACAAAGTCAACTGATTTTTTCTCCAGGGCTTCCTCCGGAAGCGCTGTTACATGCACGCCACCCATGACAATTTTGGCATCGGGATGACAGGCCTTAATTATTTCAGCTATCCGGTAGGAATTGTTGATAATGGATGTGGTTCCGGTAATGCCGTAAAAATCGTAATGTTTCTGTTTCAGTCCGTTTCCAATTTCTTCCCATGTGTGCAGCCCGACCTGGTAATCTATAATATCCGCGGTTATTCCTTCTTTTTCCAGAAAAGAGGAGAGATATAATAGCCCTAAAGGCGGTAAAGTTCCGCGGATTTTAGTCCAAATATTGCTCGATTTGGTGATCCACGGGGGGTTAATAAAACATATTTTCATCTTTTTTCTTAGCCGGGATTCCCTGGTAGCCTGTCCGACATAAGCAATTTCGGCTGCAATTGCCGCTTTTGGCTTCCGTCGAGGGTGCTCGTTTCACGTCGCTTCGGCGCGGCATCATCCGCCAATACGTCGTGGCGGACGCCATGAAAGCCTTTAGCTGCCGACCGAATCTATTTTGCTTTTCTGCGCCGCTATCCCTGCCTGTGCCGAGGCTTCGGCAGGCAGGCTGCGTTTTCAGCTGGCGAATCCGGGGTAATCGCCGGCGCGACAAGCAAAGTATACTAAAATTATATGTTGAGACCGCCCGTCGAAACGGACAGCCTGCGCGAAAGTCTGTCCGGTCCGCGTGTCGGGAAGCTGTTCGGGCGGGGATAGCATGAGATAAGGAAACACAAATAAAGTCTTCTGCAGAAGTGCTAAAATACAGGTATCTTCAGGGGAAGTTTTTTTCTCTTACATTCGCAAAACAAAACCCTTGTTTTTGCCGCGCCGGCATATTGAACCGGGTTAACAATAAAATCCATGACAGATTCGGGAATAAATAAGACACAGCATTTTGCCTACGAAGCGCTAAGGATGCTTGCGCTGACTCGTAATTACAATAAATGGATTTATGAGACATTTAAAGATTTTCTCGCAGGCAAAAATGTTCTGGAAGTGGGCTGCGGGATAGGGAATCTGTCGCAATATTTTCTAAAGTCCTGCTCCAGGCTCATCGGCATCGACAATTCGTCGTTTTTCACTCAACACCTGAAAATAGATCATCCGGAAATTGAGGCGTATAATTTTGACATCACTGATGACAAGGTGACATCACTTTCCGACAAAAAAACAGAGGTGGTTATCGCAATTAATGTCCTGGAACATATTAAAGACGATGATAAAGCTTTGCAAAATATGCACAAACTTCTTCAGCCTGACGGACGCCTGCTGCTGTTTGTCCCTGCCCTGGGCTGGCTTTTTGGCACACTTGATGAAAATGTCGGTCATTGCCGCAGATACGGCAAAAAAGACCTGAGGGACAAAGTTGAGCGCAATGGGTTTGCCGTCGATGAGATATTTTTCAGCAATTTTTTCGGAATTTTTGGGTGGTTCATTAACGGCAAAATATTTAAAAGAAAAAGTTTCCCGATAATGCAACCTATTCTGTTTGATAAGTTTGTGCCTTTTCTGTCAAAACTGGAAGGATATTTCAGGCCGGGGATCGGGATGAATTTGATTGTGATCGCCAGAAAAAATGAAAGAAAACACTGCCCGTGAACAATCCTCCGGTTGCGGACAGTCCGCCGGGCAGATATCCCACATCCCCAGGGGCCCGTTGAAAAATAACCGGCATGTTTTTGGACGCAGATGCATTGCTACGACTGCGTCGATTATCGCTACATGCCGACGGGCATGCCCGCTCTTCGCGCCCTGCCGGAGTATCGTCTCTACGCCCTGAATTCACGCAATTATTTCCTGACGAGTCCTGATCTGCTTTTTATCCGGTCAAAAGTTGATTTTTAACGCAAATATTCTTTCACTGCCCGGACGATTAGAAGCTCCACATACTTAAGTTCCCCAAAAATTGGAAAACGCCGCCATACTTTCTATACTTTGGCTTGTGTTGAGTTTAAGCTCATGATTTTTTCATTTCTGCTTATAATGAGCATATATCTGCCTGGCCAGGCGGCCGCAGGCTCGCCGTATGCCGCGCCTTATCAGGACTATCTTGCCGGAAGCCTCACAAAAGCTGCCAGGGGTTACCTGGATGCTGCGTCGGCTTCTCCCGGAGAACCTTTGCCGCTGTTGAGCGCCGCTGTTATTCTGGAAGAACTTGGCAGAACTGCAGAGGCGCTTAAATACATGGAAAAAGCCGTTTTGTTGAGGCCCGGAGATGCCGATATGCGGGCTGAGCTGGGCTGGATGAAATTCCAGACAGGAGACATGGAGGGTGCGGTTGACGACTTTTCCAGGGCGCTGGCGATTCAGCCTGCGCATATTCGGGCCATGCCCGGGCTGGGTCTGGCTTATGCCAGGCTGAAGCGGCACGGAGAAGCGGTTTCTCTGCTGACTGCTTACCTTAAGATGAGGCCCGGTTTTGCCGGCGCGGATTACATGCTGGCCGAAGCCTATGCCGGTTCGGGCATGCTGAAGGAATCATCCGAGCGTTTGCGGCAGGCTCTGAAAAAAGATTTTGCTTTCACAGAAGCGCGGCTTCCTCTTGCCGGCATTTATGTCAAGGAGAAAAAATACAACGAGGCATGGGCACAGTGCATGAAGGTCCTGGATGTCTTCAAGTCGCATCCTCTGTCACTGCGGATGAAGTCGGAACTGATCAGCAAATTAACCAAAAAACCGGCCGAGTTGCGACCGGCCCGCAGGATAGAGACGCCTTTCAGGCCGGCCGTGGTTCCGGGCATAAAAAAATCCCTTGCAGTCAGAGTGGGCCTGGGCACTTACGGCAAAGGAATACAGCCAGTGACCCGCGAACTGAAATTCCGGGTGGGCAGCCCGTTTGCGGTAGTCGGTTCCAGAACCGGCAGGATTTACGCACAGGGAAAGGCCGATGAGAGATGGAGTGCGGTCAACAGGAAAGGGCTGCTGGAGGTTAAGAGTCCCGACGGAAAAGTCTACGGCAGTTTTAAGTATGAGATATATATAAAACCGTTGGAGGGAAACAGCGGTTCGGTCATACTGGAAAAACTGCAGCACGCTAAAGGCTATTCCTGGGCTGAAATTGCCGACAGGGAATACCGGGGCTATATAGCCCTGGCTCCCGGACGGGGGAACGGCATACGCATAGTCAATGTTGTGGGGATGGAAGAGTACCTTATGAGCGTGGTGCCTTCCGAGGTAGTGGCAACCTGGCCCGATGAAACTCTTAAGGCCCAGGCGGTCATAGCCAGGACGCAGGTCCTGATAAGAAGGGGGAAGGGAGGGCCCCACCGGAAAGACGGCTATCAGCTTTGCGACAGCCAGCATTGCCAGGTGTACAAAGGGATACAGCCTGAGACCCAGTCAACCAGGAATTCGGTGATAAATACACAGGGGGAGGTGCTGACCTACCGGGGCAAGCCTGCCCATACCTTCTTTTACTCAAATTGCGGCGGACACTTCCAGTCCTCAGCGGAGGTGGAGGGCTGGGGGGCCATTATCTATCTGAAAGGAAAGCCCGACGCTCCGGAAGACGGGGCATACACGCCGGATTCCCCGTGGGCATTCAGGCTCTGGATAACGTCGACTCCTCCCGCCTACTGCAATTATGGCGGGGTAGTGGCTTCGTCAGAATACCGATGGCTGAGAATTATAAAGCACAGGGACCTGGAATACAAGGCCAATAAGGAATACCGGACAGGCGTTCTTAAGGCCGTCATACCGCTCAGGAGAAGCGTTTCAGGACACGTAAATTCGCTTCTTCTCCACGGTTCGCGTCGTAAAGTGATAATAAGAAGGGAACATCTTATAAGGGGAATCATGGGACTGGGCTCGGCAAGGAGCACTCTTGTTTCAATCGAGGTCAACAGGGATGAAAAGGGAAAACCGAAGACTTACTGGATTCACGGCGGAGGCTGGGGACACGGGGTGGGACTCTGCCAGTCAGGCGCTGCCGGGATGGCCGGAAAAGAGGGCAAAAATTATGAGCAAATACTGGAGTTTTATTATCCCGGGACTTCCATCAGAAAACTGAAATACAGGAAGAAATAGGGCGGCAGTGCAATAAACCGGAGGAAAATCAGGTTATATCTTATGTGGGCCCAAATGGATGATGCGTCGCTTATAGCGCGGTTCAGGGAAGGCGACCAGGATGCTTTCAGGACGCTTCTGGAGAGGTACAGAAAGCCGGTTTACGCCTATCTGGCCAGGATGACCGGGGACAAAAGCGCTGCAGAGGACCTTTTTCAGGAGCTTTTCATGAGGTTCATAAGGAATATCAGCGGATATGAAGAGAGAGGAAAGTTCACCGCGTGGCTTTTCACTTCGGCCAGCCATCTGGCCCTGGATTACCTGAAAAAGGCAAAAAGGACCGGCTTCGCCTTGTCGCTGGACAAGTCTTACGGGGAGGAAGGACGCTCTCTGGGGGAAAGCGTTAAATCTTCCGAATCAGGCCCCGAGGAAGTCCTTCTCGGCGCTGAATTGGGGGAACGGCTGGAAGAGGCCATCGGGCGGCTTTCTTTTGAGCAGAAGCAGGTTTTTTTCATGAGGGAATATTCCGGACTTACCTTCGCGGAGATAGCGGCCGCCCTTAATGTTCCGCTGGGCACGGCGCTGGCCAGGATGAGCAGAGCGACGGCGAAACTGAGGAATGAACTGGAGAAATCAGATGCACTGCTGTCATAGGGAAGAGGATATGCTTTTGTGCGCTTACGGCGAATTGGCGCCGGAAAAGCGGGAGGAATTCCTGCGGCATGCACAAACATGTCCTTCCTGCAGGGCGGCACTGACGGTTATTAAGGATATCTCGGCTTACGTGCGAGGGTCCGCGCCGGATCTGCCGGAAGCCTCTGCCGTGATGCTGAGGGAAAAAGCGGCCGCAGTCATCGGGTCAAGGGCACGCGATCTCCGGACACAGTTCGGAGGCAGAGCGAAGGATTGGGTTTTTGCGGGAGCGCTGGCGGCCATGGCTGTTTTTGTGTTCTATTCGGTTCTGCCGCGCAACAACGGGACGGCGTGGAATGATTCCCTGAGCAGCCGCATGGATGCGGCTGAGTATTCACTGGCTGAGCTGCGTTTTTCCGGGGACGACGAGGCTTTTATCAAATTCGAACTGGAGTGCAACGCGGTGGAATCGGAAAAACAGAGATTCGAAAAGTCGCTTGAATGGAGGGAGTTATGAACAAAAAAATGCTGTGGCTTACGCTTATTGCCGCTTCGCTGGTTTCCGGCGCAGCATGGGCAAAAGATGCAGATAAACAGGACAGAGGGGAGAGGTACGGCGCTGGCAAGTGGGAGAAGGAAATGGGACCGCCGGAGCGGATGGACTTTAAAAAACACTGCCCCGGAGGAGATTGCGGCGGGGAAATGATGCCCGGCAAGGACATGAAGAAGAATCCGGACAGGATGAAGAAATATCATTCCCGGACCGGAGAAAAGACATGGAAGAATAAGGCCGGCAAACAGGACGACAGACAAAAAATGGGACGGCATGAAAAGCCTGAATCATGGGCAGAAAGGGAAAAAGAGCTTCTGGATAAGGCGCGGAAAAACGACCCGTCTTTTGCCGCAAAACTCGACAAGTTCAAGACCGAGCAGCCTGTAAAGTACAGGGTGCTGTCCGAGGCCGTCATCAGGGCTCTTTTTACTGCAGCCAGGAGTCATGACGCCGGACGGGAAAAGGACGCAGTGAAAAGTGCGGTCCTTGAGTTCGATGCCAGGGAACTGGCTGCCGGCTACGATAAAGCTTCGGATAAGGAAAAAGAAAAAATAAGGAAGGACCTGGAATTGAAAGTCTCGGAGCTTTTCGACATGCGCATCAGGGAGCAGGACCTCAGGATAAAGAAGATGGAAGAAGATATCTCCAAATTGCGCGCTGCCTTTGGAAAGCGCAAGACGAGAAAAGCCGCGATAGTGGATAACAGGGTGAAAGAGCTTCTGGGGGAGGGTGATTCCTGGTAGAACCCGAAAAACTGATCAGACGGTAAAATAAAAAGCCCCGCACCATTTGTGGTGCGGGGCTTTTTTAGTTTCGATATTTTATCTTGCCATCACAATCTGAACGGTCTGATTATTCACAAGCCTGCCGGCGTCCACCATCCCGGCACCCTGCTGTACCTCCGTCAGTTTCGGCAATTTGACCGCAGCGTGGGTCAGCGCTTTTCTGACAGCATCCGGCCCTTTGGCTCCTGAGCCTATGGCAAGAGCAGCCAGACCCGCCACGTGAGGCGAGGACATCGAGGTTCCGGATATCGTTTTGTAGCCTCCGCCCTTCCAGGTGGATGGAATGTTCAATCCGGGGGCTATTACCGCTATCTGCGGTCCGAAGCAGGAAAAGTAGGTTATGTTGTCGTTCGAATCGCTGGCTGATACTGCTATGGCTTCGGGGTAGGCGGCCGGGTAGGAAACCGCCCCGCTGCTGTTTCCGGCTGCGCAGACTATGGTTATCCCCGCGTCATAAGCGGCTTTCATGACCTTGGCCATGGCCGGGCTTCCCTGTGAGCCGCCCAGGCTCATGTTTATGACGTCCACTTTGTTGTTCACGCACCACTCGATGCCGGCGATGACGCCGGAATAGGTGCCGCTGCCCTGGGCGTCAAGAACCTTGACCGCGTAAAGAGAGGCCATCGGAGCCACACCCACCACACCCTTACCGTCCCTGATGGCGGCTATGGTGCCGGAAACATGCGTTCCGTGGCCATGGTCGTCCATGGGCTGCATGGACGGGTTGACGGAATTGTATCCTCCGATTATGCTGGCTGCCAGTTCGGGATGCGTAAGGTCTATGCCGGTGTCCACCACCCCGACCTTCACGCCTTCGCCCTGGTTCTTTTCCCATGCGGCTGCCGCATTCACCCTTGCAACGCCCCACGGAATTTCGGAATCGGCGGCAGGCTCGGTTTTGGAGTAGACGAAATCCGGAATATCCGTGTTTGCCGACTGCGCCCCTGCTATAACCGATTCTACGGATGGAAGGGGTATATCATAGAGAGTCTCAGGGTTGGATTCAATCCACTTTATATATCTGTCTTCTTCCACCGCTTCCACATCCGGAGCGGCGAGAATCTGTCTGTCGGACCTGGTTGCCGGGAATTCGGCTGCGACCGCGTTGATGATGCGCAGTTCCCTTACAACCTTTCCGCCCATCCCGTTCACCGACTCTATTCTTTCCTGAGGAGTTGTTTCAGGCGAGAACGTCACTATCTTCTGCGAAGCATGCGCTTGGACCACCAATCCCAGACACAGCAATCCCTCGACGAACAGCGACTTGCAATTTCGCATTATCCAGCCTCCTTCGGTCATGTGGTGCGCGATACAGTCAAATAAGTTTACCCGAAATGCCTATCGTTACATGGGTCCGAGGGCCTAGCCGATGGGGCCAAAAGGCCCATATAAAAAATAGGTCCCAAGACCTATTTATAAAAGGCGCCCCGACGAAGGCCGGTTTAGACGAAAAGGCGGTGGAATAAATACGGAAAATATGGAGCTGACCAAAAATTTTCTTAGGATTAATTATTTAACTGACTGATCGGGGGGCATAAGCCGGGCAGCGGCCCTGCCGGTGGCAGGATTTGCCGAGAGAGCGTTCATCAGAGTCTTGTTGGCGCACAGGGAGG
The DNA here is from genome assembly GCA_043817835.1 of bacterium. Taxonomy (GTDB): domain Bacteria; phylum Elusimicrobiota; class Elusimicrobia; order Elusimicrobiales; family CAZFMJ01; genus JBDRGJ01. The sequence goes on along the minus strand of JBDRGJ010000117.1, from coordinate 220 downwards.
ATATCAGCGGGTTGGCGGCGATGATATATTTAAGCGCTGCGGGATCGTTCATGAAGCTCTTGACAGCGGGCGTGCTGACTATGGCCTCGGCCAGTTTGCTGGCGGCTACGGCATTTATTATCGCGGGATTGTTGAGAGCTTCCCGGATAACTGCATTGCTGAAAAAAATATTTACTTCCGGACCGCTTCTCACCAGTTTTCGCAGTGCGCCGGTGTCGGT
>JBDRGJ010000116.1:0-3851 GCA_043817835.1 bacterium | reverse complement strand
AAAAACATCAAAGGTGAAGCCGGTGGGCGTATCAGCGAACTCATTGGTCGTGTAGAGTAACCCAGCGGAAATAATAGGGGCGGCGTAAAGCGTCGTATCAGACAGCCCAAGATCGGCATAAGCCTGCGCGGTAAAGCGCAGCGATTTCCCCTGCACCTTTGGCGTCATGTACTCCATGCCGAGCAGGAGATCAAATAAATAGAACGTGTCCTTGCCGGTGTGCGGATTATCAACCTTGATGCTTTGTACTTGCAACCCGCCGGTCTTGGATATAGTTTCATGGCCAACGGCCCGAAAGCCAAAGCCCCAAGGTTTAACGGTCTCATTGCCGCCGCCGGAGATGTCCAGGCGCTGCCCCGTAGGCATGATTATGTAATACTCATTAGCTGAAACCCATTTGTACACCGGCTTGCTCTCGGCCGCGAATCCCAAAGATGACAACCCAGAACACAATATAACAATAAGCGGTATTTTTTTAAACATGGTCAAGCAACCTGCTTTAGATGTTGCATACCCATAGCTTCAGTAACCTTCTGGGAAACTTCGGCAAGAGAATATGTAGCCCGAACCGGGAAGTGGGCTATAGGTATGCCGGCAGCTTTTAGTGCATTGTTTACAAAACCATCCCTGTCCGCCCTGTCTTGCCGCGCATGTGAACTATCGTCCAGTTCAATGACACAAACTGGTGCAAGCGCTGTGGGGTCACAAAGTAAAAAGTCTACATGCTTCATGCGAAGCTTGTTAGACCTGGACTGCCAATTGGAGCGATTCGCATCTACGGCGTATACGATATCGTTAAGTCGAGGCTTTGCGAATATACGGTACTTTGTCCCAATAGCCTCGGATAGTGCCTTGTAAAATCTAACCTCGGCGTCGGACATAAACCTTGCCTTACGGAATTCACCTACTGGCGCTTTTAGTCCTGCAAATTTGGCGATAATAGCCAAAAGAATCAAAACAACAACCGCAATAATTATAAATGTCATGCCCCCTCCAGGTTTACTTCTCGCTGAAAACTATGGTTATGGTCGCCTTGGTCTTACTCCCTGCGGCTTTGGCCTTGTAGGGCCGCGTACCGGCGTTGATGTAGGCGGCAAAGGCCTTGGCGGTCTCTATGGGCGTCTGTTTGGGTTTTAAGGCCTGCGGGATATTCCAGCCGCCAACGTGGTCGATAGTGCCGTCCGGCCTCATATAACGGAAGATGGAAAGCCATAAATCGATAGTGCCTTTTATCCCGGCCTCTGGTATATGCCCGGTGGCCATCCCGGAGATCTCCACTATCCCGGGCTTGCCGCCGACTGTGACCTTGCCGGCAATAACCGTAGCCTTTTGGGATTTATCATAAGATGCGGCTACCAGCTTTGTACATTTCGCAAGTTCTACTTCCGGGTTGTATACGTCACCGGCTTTGTTTTCTTTATTGATCGGCCCTTTAAGCATTTTCACTGCCTTGTCAAAATCAGAGATGTAGGACTTGTCCTGTTCTACGCGGAACGCTTCGTATTCTTTCTCGGCCAGGGCTAGGGCGACTTCACGCGATACTTTCCCTTTGTCTTGCAGGACTTCCAGCTCATGGAATTTTAAGAATGCGTTAACCTGAAAACTTCAGTTGAAGTTTTCCCATCGCATAGCGATGGCGCCTACGGCGAGGAATACACCCTCCCGGGCCGGGCGCGCATAGCGCTGGGCCCGAGACCCGCTTCGCGGGGAATCCTGCGGGATTTTTCTGTTCATTGAATTCTCCAATGAAAACCATCCCGAACTGCAGGATTCGGGTTAAGTTTTTCTACCCAGTCTTTCATTTTCATCAACCGGCCGCGGCTTGCCTGGAATTCCGCGTAATCAATGTACATGTCCACAATGTGATTCAGCTCCTTTATTTCATCTTTTTGCAGGTAGTTCTTCGCTACTCCAGCGTCAGGTTTTAATATCTTGCCAGCCGGGGCTTTCCTCCAGGTGGTCAGGCCCATGTGCGGAATTGTGTGCCGCGCGCGGAGTTTACCCGGTAGCCCACGGCAATAATCGCTTCAAGACTGTAGTGGTTTGTCTTGTAATTCTTGCCATCTGCGGCAGTTACCGAGAATTCCTCGGTAACTGAATTTGGGTCCAGTTCCTTTTCAGTAAAAATGTTTTTCAGGTGGAGGGAGATGTTATCAGTGCTGCACTCAAAAAGCTCCGCCATCAGCTTTTGAGTCAGCCAAAGGTTTTCATGCTCAAAACGGACGTCAACTTTAATTTTCCCGTCTTCCGTTTCGTAAATAGCGACTTGGTTTATGTCCCTGTTTTTATCGGTCATGCCAAACCCCTTTCGGTTATAAAATTATCGTGCAGCGCTAAATTACAAGACCTAACCCCTTTCCAGCCCTACAGTTTTAAATTCTTGGTTAGCCAGCCGAATTGTTTTGTATTTAAGCGTTTAAGCAGCGTCCCGCCTGGCCCCCGCAAAATGATCTGCCTTTAAAAAAATTCGCCGGCCCACAGGCGCTGAACAAAATTTTCCCACGGCGCAATTTCTATGCCGTTGGGAAGCGTGCGCGGCTCGTTTTCAAGACACACAATGATTGACTTTTTAACCGGCCCGTCCCCGGCAAGGGCTAAAAGCCCCTTAGTGTGTCCCTCATGAACGCGCGGGCTTGCCTTCGCCTCAAGGGCCAGGGCTTTATCCGCCAGCAGAAAATCCACCTCAAACCCTCCGGCTGTCCGCCAGAAACTTATGTCGAGCTCCGGATTCTTATACGCCTGGTAGGCCTTGAGTTCCATCAGGATGTAATGTTCAAAAGACTTGCCGAATTCCGGGGTGCCGGGCTTGGGCCGCCGATGGCACAGGTAGTTGGCTATGCCGACATCAAACAGATAAAACTTCTCGGTTTCTATAAGCCGCCGGTTTTTAACCTTTCTCCACGGCTGTATCCTGAATCCCAGGTAGGTTTCTTCCAGAATGTTAAAGTATCCGCGTACTACCTTAGGGGACACTCCGGTTTCCCTGGCCACATTCGTGTAGTTAAGCAGTTCGCTGCTCGTTACAGCCGCCACCCTTAAAAATTCCGAAAACGACGGGATATTGCGTACAAGCGCTTCTCCCGCGATTTCATCCTTGAGATAATCCGCCACATAGCCGCGTATATCCTCCACCGGATCCGGTGACAGGTAATGGGAGGGAAGAAGGCCGGAGACCATGACATTCTCGAGATTAAAGCCTTCCGTTTCCACGCGGGAGAGCGGGGTCATGGTCCTTCTCCGGGCCCTGCCTCCTAAAAGGTTGGCATGGCTGCGGCGCAGCTTCCTGGCGCTTGAACCGGTCATGAGAAAAGACATTCCCTTATTCTCAATAAGCCAGTGCGCTTCGTCCAGAAGGGAAGGAACTTTTTGGATTTCGTCTATTACAATAAGTCCTTTGTGTTGCTGGTAACGTTCGCGTAGAAGCGAAGGCCTGGCCGCGAATTCCGCGAAGATATCGGTTTTAAGTAAATCTATAACAGTTGTATTGGGAAGGTGGCGGCGTATCCAATAGGTTTTCCCCACCTTGCGCGGTCCCCACAAAAAAGCCGACTTGCCTGGCGGAAGTGATAGTTTAAACTGCCTGTTTAATATTTTTCGTCCCATGTGGGAAGTTTATCATGATAAACTTCCCTTGTCAATAGCCCGAAAAGGTATTGGTTTCGGCTATGTGATAGCCTTTCCTGGCCGCGTCCCGCGACGGCATCTCGCGGTTTAAAGGCTGTGCAGTCTATATCCCTTCCAATAGCTGTTCCGGATTCCGGAAGAAACTTTCCAGGGTTATTGACGTCCGGGTGGTCCCGTGGGTGTTGCCGATGACAAGCCCTGCCGCTTCTTTGTTGTTAGCCAGGAAG
>JBDRGJ010000115.1:0-5236 GCA_043817835.1 bacterium | reverse complement strand
GCCTGGCTTATCGCCTGCTCGACCCATATTCTGGGAGGATTCGAAAGATTTTTTTCCGCCTGCAGAAGAGTTTTGGGAAGCTGCTCGAGCCTGGCAAGGGCCGCAGCCGCCCTTACTGACTTGGGGGCGTATTCCTTGTTGAGCACGCCATAGACGGCGTCCATGGCCAGGTAATATTGCGGACGTCTGTGCAGAACGTCCAGATTTTCCATGTTATATATGTCAACTTCAAGTTTGTGATCAAAAAGATCCAGGTCCAGCCGGAGCGGAGCATAAAGCATGTCCCGCTTTATATCGTGCAGCTGCTCTCTGAACTTCTTGAAAGTGCTGAGCATGGCTGCCCGGGTCTCCGTGTCCCTGGAGGTGAGTTTATTATCAGTGCCGTGCAGACCCATCTCTGTGGCTTTTTCGGGATCCGACATCTGGATCGTCGCCAGATACTGCGCTAAAATTCCATTCACCCTCGCCGATTCCAGGGTTCCCTGCACATTCTGGTCGGTAAGAATTGTTTCGTAGGCGTAAACGCATACAGGCTGCATAAACCAAAAAGCCGATGCGTAAACGCATAATGGAAAGAATTTCTTCATTCTCTTTTTATTTTTACGGTGCCTGGCGGTACCTGCAATAATCACCCGTCTTGCTGTGAATCCCCATACGTTGCGCGTTTTTTGTGACTTATGGTTTTGCCTGCACGGCGAATGTGCGCCTGTTTGCCGGCCTGGAGAACTTGCGGCCAGGGCGGGCAGACTCCAGCGCCAGTTCCAGAACTCTGTTCATGTGCGCGATAGGAACCAGCTTCATCTTTTTTCTCACCTGGACGGAAATCTCTTCCAGGTCCTTGCGGTTTCCCTCGGGAAAAAGCACGGTGTTGATGCCTTCGCGATAGGAAGCCAGCACCTTTTCCTTGAGCCCCCCTATGGGCAGGATTCGTCCGGTGAGAGTCAGTTCTCCGGTCATGGAAAGGCCTTGCTTCACCGGCCTGCCCGAGAAAAGACTGGCCAGGGCAGCGGCTATGGATATGCCGGCGGACGGGCCGTCTTTGGGGACGGCGCCCTCTGGCACGTGCACGTGAAAATCGCGCGAATTAATCCAGGAGTCCGAAGCCAGTTGTCTGGATTTCACGTAGGAGAAGGCGGCCTGCGCCGACTCCTTCATGACGTCGCCCAGCTTTCCGGTGAGCATGATGCCGCCCTTGCCCTTAAAAGACAGGGCCTCTATGGACAGTATCTCGCCTCCATGCTCGGTCCAGGCCAGCCCGGTTGCGACTCCGACCCCGTTGCGGGATTCCCGCGTCCCGGAGAACTTCGGTATGCCCAGATACTTGTGCAGGTTCCGGCGGGTGACATTGATTTCACCGGCGCCGTTTTCCACTATTTCACGGGCCGCCCTGCGGCAGAGGTTGGCAATCTCCCTCTCCAGGTTGCGCACTCCCGCCTCCCGTGTGTATTCTCTTATGGAGTTGTTGAGGGCCTCATCGTCTGCCTTTAAGGAGGCCGGTTTGAGCCCGTGCTCCATGAGTTGTCTGGGGAGAAGGAACTGTCTGGCTATGATGATTTTTTCGTCCTGGGTGTAGCCGGTGAACTCGATTATCTCCAGGCGGTCCCTGAGACTGGCGGGGATGCCGTCGAGGGTATTGGCCGTGGTGATGAACATCACCGGGGATATGTCGAAGTTCACGTCCAGATAGTGATCCACGAACTCCCTGTTCTGTTCGGGGTCCAGCACTTCAAGCAGCGCCGCTGCCGGGTCTCCGCGCCAGTCCATGCCCATCTTGTCTATTTCGTCGAGCAGGAAGACGGGGTTGGCGCTTTTGGCTTTGCGCATGCTCTGGAGAATTCTTCCGGGCATGGAAGCTATGTATGTCCTGCGGTGGCCGCGTATTTCGGCCTCGTCGCGCACCCCTCCCAGGGACATTCTCACGAATTTACGGCCCATGGCTCTTGCAATGGACCTGGCTATGGAAGTTTTTCCCACGCCAGGCGGCCCCACGAAACACAATATCGGCCCCTTGAGAGTCTGCGTGAGTTTTCTGACCGCCAGGTACTCCAGCACCCGCTCCTTGGGTTTTTCCAGGCCGTAATGATCCTCATCCAGGATATTGTGCGCCTTTTTTATGTCCAGCATGTCCTTTGTGGTTTCCTTCCACGGCAGACCCGTCAACCAGTCCAGGTATGTCCTGGAGACTGTGGTCTCAGGAGAGAATGGAGTCATCTTCTCCAGGCGGGCCAGTTCCTTTTCAGCGGCTTTGCGCGCCTCCTCGGTCATGCCCGACTGCTTTATCTTTTTGCGAAACTCGTCTATCTCCCTGGCGAAATCGTCCTTTTGATGAAGCTCCTTCTGGATGGCTTTCATCTGCTCGCTGAGGTAGTATTCCTTCTGGTTTTTTTCTATCTGCGACCTTACCCTGGAATGTATCTTATGCTCAATATCCAGTATCTCCACCTCGCTGTTGAGCGTGGAAATGAGTTTCTCCAGGCGTTCCTTCGGATTGAAGAGTTCCTGAAGAGCCTGCCGGTCGTTGATGCGCACCACTATGTTGGCGGCGATGGTGTCGGACAGACGCGCCGGGTCTTCCAACTGGCGCAGGAAGGCAATGGCATCCAGGGGAATGCGCCGGCTGAGCTTGAGATAGCTCTCAAAAGCCTCTATGGCCTGCCGCATGAGGGCCACCACTTCCTTTGTCTTCTCGCAGGTATCGGAAGGATATTCCACATCCGCCATCAGGCAGTCATCGGCCTTGTCAAAGCGGAGCTTCGTTATCTTCGCCCTGGCCCAGCCCTGCAGGAAGACTTTCATGGAGCCGTCCGGCATCTTCATGGACTGGGATATTTCGCTGACCACCCCGGCATTAAACAGGTCCTCCGGCGCAGGGTCGTCCATCTGGGGCTGGCGCTGTGTCACCGCCAGGACCAGGCGGGGGCCCTTCTGCGCGTTTTCCAGGGCCTTCACAGATTTTTCCCTGTCCACGGAAAGGGGCAAAGCCATATGCGGGAACATGACCACGTCACGTATGGCTATGGCAGGCAGGGTTCTGGGCAGTTCAGCCGGCAATTCGGAGAGCTTGTCTTTTTCCATGCTTTTTACTTTTTCCGGTGCTCTAAAATACCGTCCACTATGCCGTATTCCTTGGCTTCATGGGCCGACATATAAAAGTTGCGTTCCGTATCCTGCCTGATTTTGTCCTGGGTCTGACCCGTGTGCTTGGCCAGAATCTCTATGAGTCTGTCCTTGTTATCCCTCATTTCCTTGCTTTCAATCTCTATGTCCGTAACCTGCCCGGAAATGCCGCCTCCCCAGACCAGCGGCTGGTGCAGCATAACCCTGGAATACGGCAGGGCGTAGCGCTTGCCCTTGGAACCGGTAGCCAGCAGCACTGCGCCGAAAGACATGGCCAGGCCCATGCAGATGGTGCTGATGGGGCATTTCACGAACTGCATGGCGTCGTAGACGGCAAGGCCGGCAGTCACCAGTCCTCCGGGAGAGTTGATGTAGAGGTTTATGTCCTTTTCGCTGTCCTCGGCATCCAGGTAGAGGAGCTGGGCTATTATCATGTTGGCCGAGTCGGTGGTCACGGCTCCCTCGTGGCCGCCGACGAAGATTATCCTGTCCCTGAGCAGACGTGAGTAGATGTCGTAGCCTACCATCGCCCCCTGGTTCCATTTTTCAATAATTGTGGGGATTATCATGCTGCCTCCTTTATGTTAGCCTGGGATTTTATGAATTCTATGACCTTTTTTTCGGTCACCGCCGCCATTATGTCCTCGCGGCGCGACTCGAAAAGTCTGCGCACATCCTTCTTCTGTTTTTCATCCGTTATTTTTTCCAGTGCCTTTTCCAGTTCGGTTTCGAAGTCCGCCGGACCGGCCTCCAGCTTTTCTCTGCGGGCTATGGAGCGCAGCAGGTAGGCCAGGCGCACATCCTTTTCAACTGCGGGGCGGAAACGCTCCCTGAGCATCCTGTCCCTGGATTCCTCCCATTTTTCCTTTTCTCCGGGCTGAAGTCTTTCCTTTATCCTTTCTATGGACGCGGTGAGCTGTGATTCCACCAGCGAGAGCGGGACCGGTATCGGATTTCCCCTGACCAAATGGTCTTCCAGCTGGTGCAGGATGTCCTTGTCCGTCTTTTCCGCAGCATCCTTCTCCATCACCTGCTTTAAGTGCCCTTTCAACTGTTCCACGGATTCAAAACCCATTTCTTTGACGAATCCGTCGTTCAATTCAGGCAGTACCTTGCGCTTTATTTCACCGACAGTCACCCTGAAGTGCAGCTTCCTTCCGGAAAATTCGCTGTCGAATTCCCTAGTTTCGCCTTTTTTTGCCCCGGTAATGCACTCGGCCAGGCCTGCTATCGTCTGGGGAGAGGACATGTCCACCAATTCGCCTTTGCCGGAACCTTCGGCTTCCGCACGGCCTTCCGTAAAAGATTCATAATCCACCACCGCAAAATGCTCTTTGCCGACTGCTTCGTTCTCGGGCACCGCTTCCAGGCGCGCGTTATGCTCCAGAAGCTCTTTTATCTGGTTCTCAACGTCCATGTCCGTGATTTTGCGCGATGTTCTGGTCACCGATAGCTTCGTATAGCTTTTCGGCTCGAATCTCGGGGCACACTCCACATCGAACTGGAAGGAGACAGGACTGTTCCCTTCGTTCTTCAGGGATTTTATGACCGGCATGGCGACCGGTTCTATGTTCTGTTCCTTTATCACTTCGGGCAGGACGTTCTTTATCAGCCGGTCCAGAGCCCTTTCGCTGACGAGGTCGGAGAAATTCTGCTTCACTAGCGGTATGGGAGCCTTGCCGACCCTGAAGCCGGGCAGGGACACCCGCGACTGCACCTGAATCAGCGCGTCATGCTCCGCCTCCATGTACTTTTCCCTTGGGACTTCAACCGAAAATGAGAAAGAACATCCATCATCGTTCAATTTTCTGACTTTGGTCTTATCTGCTGATAACGGCCAGAAACCCATAAATCCTCCTCCGACAGCAAAATAAGCAATGCAAGCAAAACAAGAAATGCAAGAAACAGAAAACACAACAGCATTAATAATTTATGTCTTTTCTCTTACTATTTTCCTTGATACTGCTATACTGCCCGTTGCCTGCTTTGTTTTAGCCTCTTGTTTTGCTTATGTTTCGTGCGTTGCTTCTTTTGCTGTGGTGCTGGACGGGGAGGGACTCGAACCCACAAGCCTTTCGGCATACGGTCCTAAGCCGTACGCGTCTGCCAGTTCCGCCAC
>JBDRGJ010000114.1:0-16235 GCA_043817835.1 bacterium | reverse complement strand
GGAGAGGCTGGAGGAAATAGTTAATTCACTTGAATCGGAGTCATCCGGACTGGAGTCATCCCTGAAACTTTTTGAGGAAGGCGTGAAACTTTCCAAAGGATTGGGGGATAAGCTGGACGAAGTAAAGCGCAAGGTGGAAGTCCTGAAAAAGGACGCTGAAGGCCGTCTGAAGACCCGTCCGCTGGATGATGCTGAAGCCCCGTAGCTGTGCCCCTGCCTGCCGGCAGACAGGGATTCATCAGTGGCCGTCCTGTGCGCGCGCCTGTTGTAGCTGCCCGATTTATCGGGCGCCTTTAATGAAAGCCTTCAAAGATATCCGTCTCCCTCATTATAATTACAGTTTAAACGGCTGGTATTTCGTAACTATCTGCACGCACTCTCGCCTGCCTTTACTTTCCGGCCGCACCGGAGACGAGATTTCACATTTTATAAACAGCATTCCAGCAACAGAAACAGGTCTCAGCATTGATTATTTTGTAGTGATGCCCAATCATGTCCACCTTATACTTGTCCTGGAAAATACTCCGCTGAAACTCGGCGAAATTATCAGACGCTTCAAGGCCAGGACATCCAGACATTTCAACCGCAGGTTGTGGCAGCCGAATTACTATGAACATGTGATACGCGATGAAAACGCACTTACTAAAATACGCGAATATATCACTAACAATCCTGATGCGGAAAAATTTGCATTTGAACAGTTTTATAAGACAGAAAAAGCGCCTCATAAATGAGGCAGCTACACCTATGCCGAGCAATTGCACCTTACCCCTGCCGTCAAGATTCATCAGGTACATGCAGCGTATCCTATTTCTATCTGCTTTATATTGTAGCTGCCCGATTTATCGGGCGCTGTTTCGATGAAAAAACGTCTTGATATGGCGGCTGTGGAAAGGGGCTTCTTTCCCACAAGGGCAAAGGCGCAGGCCGCCATTATGGCGGGACTGGTAAAGGTAAACGGGAAACCCGCTGAAAAGGCCGGGCAGCCGGTCGATGAAGCCAGCGCCATAGAAATCCTTTCCGATGCATGCCCCTATGTTTCCAGGGGCGGCATAAAGCTGAAGGCTGGGCTGGAGGCTTTCGGGATCAGCCCGGCCGGAAAAATATGCGCGGATATCGGCGCTGCTACCGGAGGCTTCACCGACTGTCTGCTTAAGGAAGGCGCCTCGAAAGTATATGCCGTGGACGTAGGGAAAGGCCAGCTGGACGAGGGCCTGAAAAAAGACCCGCGCGTGGTCTTCATCCCGGAAACCAATGCCCGCAGGCTCAGACCGGATATATTTTCCCCGCAACCCTCTCTGGCTGTCATAGACGTGTCTTTCATATCACTCCGGCTGATACTTGCGCCCCTGATGAAAGCCCTTGCGCCTGAAGCCGATGTCATAGCTCTGATAAAACCCCAGTTCGAACTCGAGCCTAAAAAGGCCCCGGGAGGAATAGTCCGTTCCGAAGAACATCGCCTCCAGGCAATTCAGTCTCTGCGGGATTTTCTGCCCGCTTTTAACTCTGCCCCGGGCCGGTTAGGGCCCCCTTATGGGGCGCCGCAAAAAACCGGAGGTTTGCGGCACGCCAGAGGCGACCGCCCGGCTCCGCCGCACTTTCAGGCTCTGCCGCTTGAAAGTGCGCCCAAAAAGCTCTGCGTTGGGGTCATGCCTGACGCCTCACGCCTCTCGGTCACTGAGTCCGGTCTCATCCCTTCCCCGATAAAAGGTGCTAAAGGAAATGTGGAATACCTCTGGCATCTTGTAAAAAAAGCGGGGCGATGACTCAGGACCGCTTTTCCCCATAATTGCTATAATCATATTTGTCCCGATCGCGCCGACGGACTGAGATCATCCGTCCGTTTCTTACGGAACAAAACATGCTACAGACCAGGCCGGCAACGATACCTCTTTTCAATCTCGAACTCCAGCACCGGGCCCTGCAGAAAGAAATAAATACTGCGGCCGTCCGCGTGCTTGAATCAGGCAAATTTATTCTCGGTCCTGAAACCGGGGCTTTTGAAAAGGAATTCGCGCAATTAACAGGCGTCAGACACTGCATATCCTGCTCTTCCGGGGCCGGCGCCATCCAGATATCCCTTGCGGCCTGCGGAATCGGCCCGGGAGACGAGGTCATAACCACCCCCATGACCTTTCTGGCTTCCGCCTCATCCATTTCCCTGACCGGAGCAAAATTCGTCCTGGCCGACGTCGACCGGACAACTGCCTGCCTGGATCCCGTACAGGCGGAAAAGAAAATAACCTCCAGAACCAGGGCGATACTGCCGGTCCACCTCTACGGCTATCCTGCGCAGATGAAAGCATTCATGGACCTGGCCTCCCGCCGCAACCTGAAGATCGTGGAGGACTGCGCACAGTCCCATCTGGCCGGGTACGACGGAAAGATGACGGGCTCAATAGGACACGCCGGAGCTTTCAGCTTCTATCCCAGCAAGAATCTCGGCGCATGCGGAGACGCCGGAGCCATAACGACAAATGACGAAGATATAGCCCTGAAGTGCCGCCAGCTTCGCCACAACGGCCGCAACCTGGACAAAAGCTACGAACACGTGTTGGAAGGCTCGACCCTGCGCATGCACGAAGTGCAGGCTGCCATCCTCAGGGTCAAGCTGCCGCACCTCGCCGCTTGGACTGAACAGCGCAGAAAAACGGCCGGACTCTATGAGCGGGGTCTGGCAGGCCTGCCCGTGAAACTGCCACCTACCACAGGTAAAGGCTTCAGCCAGTCATTTTACGTCTATACCATAAAAGCTCCCGGGCGCGACGAACTGGCTGCGCATCTGAAAGCGGCTGGAATCGCCTCGGGAATCTATTATCCCATCCCGCTGTACCGCCAGCCGGTCTACGCAAAGCTGGGCTACAAACCCTCGGACTTTCCGGCCACAGAAATGCTCGTTTCAGAAGTTCTCTCACTGCCGATGTTCCCGGAAATCACCGCGGAGCAGGTGGAAAGGGTCTGCAGCGAAATAAAAAAGTTTTACAAAGGCTGAAGTCCTGTGCTTCAATCGCCTTTGTGTCGTGTTGTTTCACTTCCCTCCTGAACCGCATGCTGTGCTTCTGGATTCTGTCTTCTGTATTCTGTATTCTGTACTTTCGCCAGAACATGAAAATCCTATACGTCATAACCTCCACCACCATAGGCGGCGCCGAGCGCAAGCTCCACTCCATCATAACAGGTCTTGACAGGGCGCGATTCGAACCGGTCGGAGTCATCAGCCTTAAGCCGGCAGGACCTGTGGCTGAGCTTATCGGCAGGACCGGCGTGCCGGTGGTCAGCCTGGACATGGGCTACATTCCCTCTCTTTCGGATCTGGACCGGCTGGCAACCGAAATAAAAAAATTCAATCCTGACGTCGTAAATGCTTTCCTGTACCGGGCCATACAGTTCTGCAGAATGGTGCTCTCTTTCAGGAGCGGCTCTTTCCGGCTGATCTGCTCGACCGAGGTCAATTACCGCAGCCGCGCCGTCCCTCTGCGCTGGATCGACCGGCTCCTCAGGCGCGGGGACGATATTACGGTCTGCGAATCACAGGCCGGGGCGGATTTCATGACAAAAAACCTGGGCTACGAGGAATCCGGCGTACTTACGGTTAAAAACGGCATAGACCCGTTCAGGTGGGTCTTCACCGCTAATGAACGCAGGAGCATAAGAAACAGGTTAAAAGTGGCAGACGACGAAACGCTCGTCTGCTCGGCTGGAAGACTTTCCAGGCAGAAGGGCCAGGAATTCCTGATAGACGCCTTAGCGGGGATAAACAGGCCGCACAAAATCAAGTGCGTCATCCTGGGGGACGGGCCGGACAGGCCGCTGCTTCAGAAAAAAATAATTTCCAAAAGGCTGTCGGAGAAGATTATACTGGCAGGGGAAACGCCGGACATCAGGCCCTGGTTCTGCGCGTCTGACATTTTCGCCCTGCCCTCACGCTGGGAGGGCATTCCCATGGTCCTGCTGGAGGCCATGGCCATGGGCCTGCCATGCGCGGCAAGCGCGGTGGACGGAATACCGGAAGTGGTGCAGGACGGCAAAAACGGCCTTCTTTTCCCCAAAGGCGACACCGGCGCCTTGGCCCTTGCCCTGTTGAAGCTTTCGCGGGATATCCCCTTCAGGAACAGCATCGCCTTAAACGCGAAAAAGACGGTCAGGGACGGTTTCACGCTCAAAAAAATGATAGCCGGTTACGAACGGGTCTACATCAGAGGCCGCCGTCCGGGCTGAACGCCTCGTGCCACAATTCCAGCATCATCAAAGCCCACAGCCTGTAACCGTGGTTTCTTTTTCCGCTCTGATGATCCTCCCAGAACTTAAGGAGAGCCTCCCTGCGGAAATAGCCTCTCTTCACAGCCCGCCTGCCAAGACATAATTCCTCCCAGCGTTTTCTGAGTTTCCCCCTGAACCATTCGTCCACTGCTATGCCGAATCCCTGCTTGCCCCTTGAATAAACCGCCGGAGGAAGTTTTTCCTTAAAAGCTTCCCTCAAAATCCATTTAAGTCCCCGTGCTCCCTTAAGTTTCCATTCGCCCGGCAGACTGAATACAAATTCCATAAACCTGTGATCCAGGAAGGGCGAGCGCGCCTCAAGCGAATTGGCCATGGTTGCTATATCCATTTTTACCAGCAGACATTCAGGCAGATATGTGTGGAAATCGGCATAGAGCAGCCGGTTGATAAAATCAAGACCGCCGGTTTTTTCAAAAGCCCCTGCGATGTAGCCCTCGGCACCGGTCCCGGCAGCCTGCTTCATGGCTGCGGTATACAGGAAGTCTTTTTCATCTTTATTGAAATAGGAAACCAGCTTAAGATGCCTTGCTGGAAGCCCGGCAAAAACCCCGTTCTCAAGAAAACGTCTTATTCTCCACATGGTCTCCATGCCGGAACCGCTGCCCGGAAGCAAAGAACAGAGCTTCATGAGCGAACGCCGGGCCTGTTCCGGCAGGAAGTCCGCATGGCGCGTCATCTTCATCATCGCATAGCGGCTATAGCCGGCAAAATTTTCGTCCCCTCCGTCGCCATTGAGTGCCACGGTCACGTGCTTTCTGGTTTCCTTTGCCACAAAATAGGAAGGAAGGGCGCTTGAGTCGGCATATGGCTCGCCATAATGCTCAGCCAGCAGAGGCAGGACTTCCGTCATCTCAGCCCTGACTATAAATTCGTTATGTTCGCAGCCGTACATCTTTGCCACCTGTCCGGCATATTCCAGCTCGGAAAATCCGGCCTCTTCAAAACCTATGGAGAAAGTCTTGACCGGCTTTTCAGAAAGCCCGCTCATAAGCGCGACTACTGCGGAAGAATCTATTCCGCCGGAAAGAAACGCCCCCAGCGGCACATCCGTCATCATCCTGAGCCGCACGGCTTCCTTAAGGCGTTCCCGTATTTCCGCCATGGCATCCTGCTCATCACCGGCGAAACGACTATCCATCGGCAGGTCCCAGTAACGCTTCACTCTGACCCCGGAGACATCCGCAATCAGTATATGCGCAGGCGGAAGCTTCTTTGCTCCTTTGAAAACAGCAAGCGGACCGGGTATGTACTGAAGTGAAAGATAGAGGTCCAGCGCCTGGAAGTCAATGTCACGGGATATGCCGCCGGCAGCCAGCAAAGGCTTCATCTCGGACGCAAAAGTCAGGCCTCTGCCGGTCTGCGCGTAAAGCAGCGGCTTTTTCCCGACCCTGTCTCTGGCCAGCATAAGCTTTTTTCCGCGTGAATCCCATAGGGCGAATGCGAACATGCCCCTGAGCTCCTGAACGCACTCCTCTCCCTTTTCTTCGTAAAGATGGACTATGGCTTCGGTATCGGATCTGGTGGAAAATACGTGGCCGCGCTTTTCAAGGCCTTCTCTGATTTCGCAAAAATTATAAATCTCTCCGTTGAGAATAACCCATATCGTTCTGTCCTCATTGGATATGGGCTGTCTGCCCGTGGAAAGGTCTATGATTGAAAGCCGCCTCATAGCAAGGCCGATGCCGTCCCCCGTGAAATACCCCTCGTCATCAGGCCCACGGTGAAGCATAAGGGAATTCATCCGCCTCAGTTCGCCTTCTGAGACAGGCTCCCCGCTGAAATTAAGCTTGCCGCATATTCCGCACATATATCCAGGTTATATTATAGCCAATAAGGCCCGCTCGCTTAAGCGTGAAAGATTTTCTATCATTCTTTAATATCAGTCTCGGCAAACGACGAATCCACGCAGGTTCGCCTGCGGTAAACCATGTCTCAATCAACCAACCGGAAAATAGCGCTTGTGTCTGCGATGCTGATGGTTACCACGGCCGTTGGACACAGTTTCAGCCTTGTCAAAGAAATAATAGTCGCCAAATTTTTCGGCATCACCGGCTCAATGGACGCGTTTTATGCCGCCCTCTCCGTCCCTAATCTGATTGGCGATGTCATTATAGGCACCTTAAGCGTGGTATTCATTCCCGCTTTTATATCCCTGAAACTTAAAGATCCCAAAGAAGCCGATAAGATAGCATCCGTAGTGCTGAATTGGGCTATTCTGCTGATAAGCGTCATAATCGCTTTAATATTCGTTGTCGGTCCTCAAGTGATAGAATTCGGATTTCACGGACTGACGCCGGAAACGGGCGCTCTGGCATCCAGGCTGCTGAGACTTCTAAGTTTGGGTCTTTTGCTGTCCACGGCAGCAGGCGTCATAACCGGAATTCTAAACGCGCAAAAACACTTTTTCTGGCCCGCTGCATCCCAGATGTTCATAACCGCGGGCATAATCCTCATGACTCTGCTGTTTGCGGACACGCTGGGAGTTTACGCTCTGGTATGGGGACTCCTTGGGGGCTTATTCCTGAAAGCGATTTGTCTGTTTCCGGTGGCAAAAGCCGGCGGTTTTAAATACTCCCTGACCCTTGATTGGAAGCGCCCGGCCATAAAAGAAATACTGTTTTTCGGGGCTTTCATGCTTGCCGCCTCAGCAGCCGGTCTGCTCAATCCCCTTATAGATCAGATGATGACCTCACATCTGGCGACCGGGAGCATTTCCGCTTTAAACTATGCAAACAAAGCAGTACAGGCTCCTTTCATGATTTTTTCGTTTCCCATGGTCACGGCGGTTTTTCCCTTTTTTTCAGCCCAGGCCGCGGAAAACAGCATGGAAGAACTGGGCTACTCGCTCACCAGAAGCATAAGAATGACCGGTTTTATTTTCATGCCCATGACACTGATACTCACCGTTCTGGCCGGCCCCCTGATCCGGCTCCTGTTTCAGCGCGGAGCCTTCACGGCAGCGGCGGCGGAATTAACGTCCGTCGTTTTCATATGCTACCTGCCCCAGCTTTTTTTTCTCACCTGCGGCATGATTATGAGCAGGGCTTTTTTCGCCCTGAAGGAATTTAAGATTTATCTTATAATTTCGGCGACCCTGATATTTCTCAATGTCGGATTTAACCTTCTTTTCATCAATCTTGTGAATCCGCCGGTGGCCGGCATAGCCTTATCCACTTCATTTGTGCAGTTGGTAATGGCAACTCTTCTGTTTTCAATAATAAAAAAAAGGATAGCCAGCCTGGATACGGGCGATATGGCAACCGGTCTGTCAAAAATCGTCCTGGCATCGCTTTTTTCGGCAGCAGCGGCTTATTTCGTGTGCCGGGGCGTCTATGCCGGGCATATTTCAGGTTCTGTGATAAAACAGGCGGCTGCCGTCGGCGTCTCCGGAATTTCCGGCATCGCTGTTTTCGCTCTGGCAAGTTATTTCCTGCGGCTGGACGAATTAAAAAGCATGGCCCTGATGATCAGGGATAAAATATGCCCGGAAAACGCAGCGCTCTGAAACATCACACGAGGCTGTTGATTTAGACGATTCTAAACTTGAATAACGGCTAATTTTCATGCACTATCGACGACAAACTGCTTTCCCACAAACATATCATTTTGTTATGCTTGTGGAATATGCCAAAAGGACTTCGGAAATTCCGATTTCTCTTCGAGAAAACGGGCCTGACCCGCTGGGGCGGCATAAGTCTTTTTGCCCAATTTTACGAATTTCACCCTCACCTTTATCCTCTCCCTCGAGGGAGAGGGTTGGGGTGAGGGGGCTAATTCAGGCCGGATTTGCAACTGCTGATACAAGTCGTTCCGTCGGAATGCACCTGAAAAACGGCGTCGTTAGCCGTTTTTCAGGTAAAGAATCGTCGTAACTGCTCAGGTTATCAGGTTCACGGTTCAAGGTTCACGGTTATTTTTTTCACAGGCGTTTTATATTTCGCAGTGCTCAATCTTCATGCTTTTTCAACTGTGAACCTTGAACCGTGAACCTGAGCAGTAACGAATCGTCAATATAGAGGAACCGGAATGAAGGGAGCTAAGGTCTTTGTGGCAGGCGGGGCCGGACTGGTGGGGGCGAACCTCGTGGAACGGCTCCTGGATGCCGGCGCGTGCGTCTCGGCGAGCTGCCACAAGCGGCTTGCCAGCGCACATCGCAAAGTTTACCGGCGCCTGGAACTGGCGCGGTTTGAAGATTGTCTGACCGCCACCCGGGGTATGGACCTCGTTTTCCTGGCCGCGGCCCGCCGCGCTAACGCCAGTGCCATGCAGAACAACCCTACGGCGCAGCTCCTGCCCAACCTGCAGGTTCAAGCCGGGCTGCTGGAGGCTTGCGCGCGCAACCGTGTCGGCCGGGTGGTGCTGATCAGCAGTTCCACCCTCTACCAGGAGGTGGAACATCCACTGAAGGAAGAGGAACTCGACCTCAACCGGCCTATGCACCGGCAACATCAAGGAGTGGGCTGGCTGAACCGCTACGTGGAGCAACTGGCCCTTTACTACATGCAGGCGCACCGCATGTCCGTTTGGATTGTACGGCCCACCAACATCTTCGGTCCTCACGATGATTTCGAACCGGATACCGCCAACGTGATACCGGCCTTGATCCGGCGGGCTGCGGAACGGGAAGATCCGTTCGTGGTCTGGGGCGACGGCACAGCGGTACGGGATTTTTTGTTCGTGGACGATTTCATCGCAGACCTGCTGACATGGATTGAAGGCGGCCCCCCGGGCGAACCGGTGAACATGGGCAGCGGGGTTGCGATGACGGTGCGCGAGGCCGTGGATGTCGTCCTGGAGGTCTGCGGACATCGGGTCTTGCCGCGCTATGACCCGGCGAAGCCCGCGAGCATTCCTTACCGGATGCTGGACTTAAGCCGGCTTAAGCAGCGCGTCGGATTGCGGTCGCGCACGCCTTTTCCAAAGGCTGTGCAGCGGACTTTTGACTGGTATCAGGCACAGGGGGTGAGACAGACATGAAGCGCAGAGTTCTGGTTTGCGGCGCGACCGGCTTTATCGGCCGCAATATTGCGGAAGATTTGGCCAAGGATGATTCCTACGAAGTGACCGGGACCTGCTTAAAGCGGCAGCCCTATGAGCATCCCGGTTTGCGCATGGTCCAGGCCGACCTGCGTGATCCTGCCGCAAGCCGATTGCTTGAAGGAATGGACATCGTCATCCAGGCCGCGGCCACGACTTCGGGAGCCGGCGAGGTGGCGACACAACCCTATATCCATGTCACCGACAACGCCGTCATGAACTCGGTGCTGTTCCGGGCCGCCCATGAGCGCGGCGTGGGGCATTTGGTTTTTTTCAGCTGCACCGTTATGTATCCATCGTCTGAAACGCCGCTAAAAGAGACCGATTTCAACGCCAGCCGGGAGATGTACAAGAGCTATTTCGGGGCCGGCTGGACCAAGGTTTATCTGGAGAAGATGTGCGAGTTTTATTCCCGGCTGGGCCGCACCAGCTTCACCGTTTTACGGCATTCCAACATCTACGGCCCTTATGACAAGTACGACCTGGAACGTTCACACGTGTTCGGCGCCACCATCGCCAAGGTGATGACCGCGTCGGACGGCAGGATCAAGGTCTGGGGGACAGGGGATGAGCAACGTGACTTGCTGCATGTCTCGGATCTGACGGCAGCCGTGCGCCTGGCGATCCAGGCTGAACCGGCCCATTTCCGGCTCTACAACGTCGGTTCCGGCGTCGCCGTATCGGTCAGGGAACTGGCGCAGCGGATCATCCGGCATTCGGGGCGCAAACTCAGCATCGAGCATGACCTCAGCCTCCCCAGTTTTAAGACCGCCTTTTGTCTGGATTGCGCCAATATCCGCGCTGAACTTGGCTGGCGGCCCCAAGTTGAATTGGATGATGGAATCATGCAAACTCTGGAATGGTATCGCCGCAATATTAGCCCGGATTCTGCAGTTGCCCCCCACCCTACCCTCCCCCTCGAGGGGGGAGGATGAAGGAGGGGATGGACAAAAAATGCGGAACTTCCCGACGCCAGCAGTCCGTCAATTGAAGATTTCAGGTTAGCAGTCGTAACTAAATAACATGAGCAAGGAGGGGACTCTTGGCTGAACTTGCCGGAAGCAGGCCGGCGAAAGGGAGCGGGCAGGTCCGGGTTGGATTGGTCCAGATCAACAACAGCTTCTCCGGGCAGGACTATTTCCCGCTTTCCATAGGTCTGCTGCAGGCCTACGTCCAGGCCGACACTTTACGGTCCGCCCGCTACCAGTTCCTGCCTCCGGCGTTCCGCCGGGAGCCCCTGCGGGAACTGGCGGCCCGGCTCGGCGCGGCCGACGTGGTGGCGCTGAGTCTCTACGTCTGGAACATCCGCTATTCCCTGGAATTGGCCCGGATGCTCAAGCGTCACAACCCCGATATTCTTATCGTCGCCGGCGGGCCTCAGGTGCCCGCTGTTCCGGAGGCATTCCTGCGCAAGCATACCTGTCTGGATATAGCCTGCCACGGCGAAGGAGAGGAGACCTTCATGGGGATATTGGAGCGTCATGCCTCCCGGGACTGGTCTGAACTGCAGGCGGTAAGCTATCTCGCGCCGGGCGGGGGCTTCCATCAGCATCACCGGATCAGCCGGATCGCGGAGCTTTCGCGTCTCCCCTCGCCCTATCTCGCGGGTACCTTCGACCGGCTGCTCGCGGAGCATCCGGGGCAGCAGTGGCTGGGATTATGGGAGACCAACCGCGGCTGCCCGTTTAGCTGCTCCTTCTGCGAATGGGGCGCTTCCGAACTCAATCAGGTCCATAATTTTGAAATGGACCGCCTGGAAGCGGAACTTGAATGGCTGGCGCGGCACAGCGTAGAGTTTATCTTCTGCTGCGACAGCAATTTTGGCATGTTCCCGCGGGACCTGGCTCTGGCCGAACGGGTGGCGACGCTCAAGAAGAGGTACGGCTATCCGCACGCCCTCTCCATCCAGAGCAGCAAGAGCGCGCCGGAACGCGTCTATAAGATCAACAGGCTCCTTCACGACCACGACCTCAACAAGGGCGTACTCCTGGCGCTGCAATCCGTCCATACTCCCACGCTCAAGGCCGTCCGGCGCGGCAACATTTCCATGCAGGCGTTCAAGATGCTCCAGCACCGTTTTCAGAAGGACGGGATCCAGACCTTCACGGACCTGATACTGGGCCTGCCGGAGGAAAGTTATGAGAGCTTTGCCGACGGGGTCTCCCGGATCATAGCGAACGGCCAGCACAACCGCATCCAGTTCATCAACCTCTCCATCCTCGACAACTCGGAGATGGGGCAGCCGGCCTACCAGAAGAAGTACGGGATGGAGATCGTTGAGTCCGAGTCGGTCAATATCCATGGCCTGGTGCATGCGGCCGATGCGGCCGGCGCCGAGACCCAGCGCCTCGTCATCGCGACGCGGACCATGCCTCGGGAGGCCTGGGTCAAGACCCGCGTCTTCTCCTGGCTGACGTCCCTGCTGCATTTCAACAAGCTGCTGCAAATACCTTTCGTGGTGATGCACGAAACCTGCGGGGTGAGCTATAGGAGTATCATCGAGGCGTTCGCCGAGCCGGGCGCCGACCGCCCCATCATGCGGGAGTTGATCGAGTTTTTTACGGCTCAAGCCCGCTCAATCCAGCAGGGCGGCCCCGATTACCATCATTCCCGCGAGTGGCTCGACATCTGGTGGCCTCACGACGAGTATCAGTTCATCGAGCTGTGCGCCCGTGGACGTCTGGATAATTTCTATGCCGAAGCCGGAGAGCTGCTTGGAAATTTGGCCGTACGCTCCGGAGCCGGCGGCGACCTGGGTTTTATAGACGACGCCGTCCGGCTCAATCGGGCAGCGCTCAAACTTCCCATGGCGACAGCGGAGGCACCCATCGAGCTGGGCAGCAACGTCAGCGAAGTCTATAGCGCGGCTTTATCGGGCGATACGATGCCGCTGCGCGCCGGGCACTGCCGCTGCCGTATCGTCCGAAGCGATCCGGACCCGGCCTCCTGGGAGGAATGGTGCCGCAAAGTGGTGTGGTATGGAAACAAGCGGGGTGACTATCTTGATCCGGTCGAGCCCGTCGATGAGGCGGCGCGGCCATGAATTATCGTCCGTTGGGCCGGACCGGACTGAAAGTTTCAGTCATCGGATTCGGCGCCTGGGGGATCGGAGGCAACGCAGGAGGCGCCGTGGCCTACGGCCCCACCGATGACGGGGAATCGGCGCGCGCCGTGGAGAGGGCTGTTCAGCGGGGAGTCACTTTATTCGACACGGCCGATCTCTACGGCTATGGGCACAGCGAGGAACTGCTGGGCGAGGTCCTGGCCCCGCGCCGCCCGGACGTGGTAATAGCCACCAAGGTCGGCATGATAGAGGGGGGCAGTCGCCAGGATTTCTCCCGGCGGCATATTATGGAGTCCGTGACAGCGAGTCTGCGCCGGCTGCGGACCGATTATCTGGACATATATCAGCTCCACAACCCGCCCCGTGAGGTTCTGGAATGCCGTGAATGCCCCCTCGATGTCATGGAGGAACTGCGCGGGCAAAAGGTCGTCCGTGCCGTCGGGATATCCCTGCGCGCTCCGGAGGACGGGCGGGACATCGTCGACCGGTTTCCGGTCGGATGCATCCAGGTAAATTTCAACATGTCGGACCAGCGCTCCGCCGAGAGCGGTCTTTTCGCCCGTTGCGCAGAGAAGGGGGTCGGCATCATCGTCCGCACCCCGCTGGCCGGAGGCTTCCTGACGGGGAGGTATTCCGACCCGACGGCTTTCGGCGAGTTCGACCAGCGCCGGCGCTGGTCAAAGGCTCAGGTCCGGAGATGGAACCAGGCCGGTAAGTTTTTCGCGGCTGTCATGGCCAGGCATCCGGAAGACACGCCCTCGCAGTTCGCCCTGCGCTACTGCCTCTCCTTTCCTCAGACATCCACGGCGATACCGGGCATGTTGACCGCGGCCCATGTGGATGAGAATACGGCGGCGGGGGAACGTCAGGGCCTGGATGAATCCGAGCTTGCCGACATATCCCGCGTGTAC
This sequence comes from bacterium, assembly GCA_043817835.1. Taxonomy (GTDB): domain Bacteria; phylum Elusimicrobiota; class Elusimicrobia; order Elusimicrobiales; family CAZFMJ01; genus JBDRGJ01. The sequence continues at coordinate 2,942 of JBDRGJ010000114.1, read as the reverse complement.
CGGTCGGTTGAGTTCTTCGTGAAGGAGTGAAAATGGTTTCTGTCGGCTTAATCATCCCCACCTGGTTTTACTGGAACAAGCCGTTTGCCCATCAGCCGTTAACCCAGCTGTACCTGGCAACGCTGATAGACGAACATTTTAACGGCAAAGGAGTAAAGGTGCAGGTAATAGACCTGCGCGGGTTTGCGGGGGGATTCATGAAATACCGCATCCCTGAATGCGACCTGTTTCTCTATAGCGTCACTTCTCCCGATTTCTTTGAAATAAAATCTCTGATCGGAGAGTTGCGGGTTTTATATCCCGCGTCAAAACACGCCGCAGGAGGCGCGCACATCAATGTCTTTCCGCATGAATCATCCCGGGTTTTTGACGCAATTGTGCTGGGAGAAGGCGAGGACTCGCTGATAAAACTTATACGAGACTTTCGCAACAGGCGTATGAAACGCATTTATGATTTAAAGCCCAACGCTGAACCGACGACTTACCCGTTTCCCCGAAGGCACTATATTCCCGAATCCGCCGTGGTTAATACGGGGTTATTTAAAAGCCTGGGGATCAGGAGCACTTCGGCGCTCTTTGCGCGCGGATGTCCGTTTGGCTGCAGTTTCTGTGCCAATATTAATAGAAGTCCGCTCCGGATTAAGAAAGCGGGCAAGATAAAAGATGAGATTGCTTATCTTAAGCGTGAATATAAAATCGGAGGAATCGCGCTCAATGACGAAGTATGCATCCCTTTAAATAAGAAAGAAGCAGTGCCTCATTTGGAAGCTATCGGAAGCATGGATATAAAATGGAAGGGGCAGACACGGGTGGGTGTTCCCGCCGAACTGATGCGCCTGGCGCGCAATTCCGGGTGCACAGAACTTGCCCTGGGGGTGGAAAGCGCTTCTACCAGGGTTTTGGATATAGTCAATAAAAACATAAAACTTGAAGAAGCAAAAAAAACCATTGACCTGTGCAGGAAAAACGCAATCAAGGTTCAGATGTGTCTGATTATCGGCTTGCCCGGCGAGCCGCAAAATATCGTATCACTTACGAAATCATTTATAAAAGAAACGCGGCCCGATTTTGTTATGCTTGCGGGCTTCTGTCCGTATCCGGGCTCCGCGATATTCGACAAACCCCGGTATTACGGGATAAGGCGAATCGACCGCGATTACAGCCATTACGGCCATCTCATCCACAGGTTCCCCGACTATAAAGATGATGCCGGAATGGGCCTTCCTTTCGAATATTATCCGCGAAACCGCTGGGGAAAGGCTTTTTCCAGACAAGAGATTCTTGAAAATATTTTAGAGCTGCAGGATTTCCTTATCAAAAAGAAGCTGAATCGGTGAGAAGAAAATGCGCCGGTCCGCGACAGCACGGGTTTTATCGGAAGGGATATCCTTATAAGCCGCAACAACCCTTAACCCGGAAAACATTGCGGAACTTGCGCATTGCGTTCCCGGCGCGGCCCGACGCGACTCTGAGTCCTTTAAAAAATCCGAAAATAAAATTGACCGCCCCATACCGCAGCGACCTTATCAGCATTTCAACCGCGAACCTGAGCCTGGCATGCTTGATAATATAGACAGCCGCATAATCGATGTTTACGGCGACATGCCTGCGGATAAAATCTTTGCTGAGATAAATTTCCAACGGCCCGTTTATTCTGCGCGCGCTGTTTTGCCTTATAATGCTTTTTACTGAATTGAAAACCTTTTTCAGACACGGCCCTGCTTCATATTCGGCCATGGCTCTTTCATGCGCCTTTGCGGCCATAAGCTCGCGTTTTTCGCCGTTTTCAAGGTAATAGTGAATCTTATCCAGCAATTCGTTTTTGTCCCTGAATATGTCAATTTCTTTGCCGGCGCTGAATACCCTGTCCAGCGTCGGGCAGGCTTCGGAAAGGCAGAATGACCGCGTCAGCGCGATTTGAACAGGCCTGCCCTTGTTCTGCCGGACCCTGCGGACAAGAGGCTCGTCTTCATTAATCCAGTACGGATCCCAGGACTTCGTGAAATTAAGATTTATTTTGCTCCTCGCGAATATTGCCGGGATATCATTGAGCGGCAAAAAACCGTTCTTGGAGCCTTTTCCATACGAAACGACATTGACGCCGTTCCTGGCGAGAAAGTCGACATATTCACGTCTGTCGGCAGTATGATAATTTCCGATAAAACTGACGTCAATGTCTTTATTTATGCTCAGCTGCGGATAATCGCTTGAACTGAAAGAAGCAAACCACAGAACCGCGGGAATGCCTAATTTTTCGTACTCTCCGCACGCGAAATAATCCTCTGTAACCACGGCATCGGCGACCTGCGCGAAATATTTCGTTATTGAATGCAAATTTATTGCGTCGTCAAAATTCCAGAATACGACGGCGGTATTCCGGCGCAGCCGGTTATAAAATTCAACAGACAATTCCAGGCTGCGCCCGTACTGGCACACGATTACAAGCGGGATTCCGTTTTTTTCGACATGTCCCAGTATATGCTTCTCGGTGCGGCCGATGCCGTTTTTAATGCAATATGTCCCGTAATATATCCTGTCCAGCCCGTCGAATTGGCTGTCGAAATCTTTGGTGATGTGATTATAACTGAAATCGTTTTCTTCCGGCAAAAGCAATAATGCCTTCATAACTATCGGCCTTCTCTTAAAATATGCGTGTGGATGTCATCCGGCCGGATATTTTTAGGCGTTCCTTCCATAATTCTGCGAAGGGACTGGTCAATCCCGGAAAACGGATATTTATTTTTCCGTTTGATTTTTTTCAAGATAAGCGAAATGGGCGACAGCAACCCGAAATATCTTATCATAACCGAATACTTTAAAATGATTTTCCTGATAAACTTCGGAAGCAGCATGTAAACTGCTGCCGCCTTATGCCGTTTGCCTTTTTTGGTTTTCAGCACCGGGAATACGCCATGTTTTTTGATATAGGCCGCGGTCAGCTC
>JBDRGJ010000113.1:0-2809 GCA_043817835.1 bacterium | reverse complement strand
GGTGAAAGAACGCTGTCTCAGCCCCGGCATAGTTGTTCATGGCGAGATCGGCATATACGATTCCTATCAGGCTTTCCGGCACCAGATAGCTCTTGGGATATTTATCCTCCACCTCCTTAAAAGCCTTTACAGCCTGGGCCCAGGAACTATGGTTGTAGCTTATCTCGCCAAGCCGGTATTGGGCCGAACTTTCCAGCCCGGATCTGCCGTAGCGTTTTATAACCTTCTCGAACGACTCGGCGGCCCTGGCCAGTTCGGAAGAAGCAGTGGGATTCTGCCCCCCCATCATCCTGGCTTCCGATGCGCGTTTTGCGGAACGCTCGGCGCGCAGCAGTTCCAGCGCCCTGGATATATGGGCTTCCCCTATCATAAACCGGGCATCGGCGGCTTTGCTGCTTTTGGAATACCTTTCTACGAATTTTTCGAAAGCCTCGATGGCCGCGGCTTTGTCGGCTGAAGCCTGCTGATAAAGCTGGGCGGAGGCCTGGAAAAGGTCTTCCTCGGGCTGCACTTTTATTTCTCCGGCCCGGGCGGGAGATGCAGTAAAAAGAAAGATAAAAAACAATATATTCATAGGATATACGGCGACTCAAGCTTTTTTTCCGCTATTTCGGCAGCCAATTCCCTTACTGCGGAATCAAGGGCTATGCCCATGACATTCTTGTTGCCGCGTAGACGGAAGGAAACAGTGCCGGCTGAGGACTCCTGTTTTCCGATTATGGCCAGGTACGGAACCTTTTCCATGGCCCCTTCCCTTATCTTGAGCCCTATCTTTTCCGGACGCAGGTCCAGTTCTGTCCTTATGCCAGCGGCAGACATGGCCGCGGCGACTTTTTTTGCGCAGTCCTCTTCGGCGGAAGTGACGGTGAGTATCTTGACCTGCACCGGCGACAGCCACAGCGGGAAGGCCCCGGCGTAATGCTCGATCAATATGCCGAAGAAACGCTCCAGAGAGCCGAAGAGGGCGCGGTGAACCATGAGCGGGCGTTTCCGTCCGCAGTCTGCCACATATTCAAGCTGGAATTTCTCCGGCAGATTGAAGTCGAACTGGATGGTTGAAAGCTGCCACGGACGGTTTATGGCGTCTATCAGTTTGATGTCTATTTTGGGACCATAGAACGCCGCTTCGCCGGTTTTTACCTCATAAGGGACTTTCCGGGCGTCAAGAACATTTTTCAGCACTTCCTGCGCATGACTCCAGTCTTCGAGTCTGCCCGTGTAATTTTCCGGATGCGCTTCGTCCCGGACGGAAAGTTCTATCTCATATTTCTCAAAGCCGAATGTCCCTAGTATGCACATCGCAAAATCAAGACAGTCGCCGATTTCGGCGGCTGCCTGTTCGCGGGTGCAGAAAATATGCGCATCATCCTGTGTAAACCCCCGCACCCGCAAAAGTCCGTGCACGACTCCGGATTTCTCATAGCGGTAGACCGTACCCTGCTCGGAAAGCCTCATCGGCAGATCTCTGTAGCTTCTCAACTCGCTCTTATATATCAGGATATGGAAAGGGCAGTTCATCGGCTTCAGCTGGTATTTCTGTCCGTCGACATCTATGGGAGAATACATGTTTTCGCCGTAAAAAGACGTATGGCCGGACGTTTCCCATAAGTGAAGCCGGGCTATATGCGGGGTATAGACCAGTTCATAGCCGCGTTTCTGGTTTTCGGAATGCATCCATTCTTCGAGGATTCTTCTCACGGCACCGCCCTTTGGATGCCAGAGTATAAGTCCCGGTCCGCACTCTTCATGTACGCTGAATAATTTGAGTTCCGTGCCCAGCTTGCGGTGGTCGCGCTTCGCCGCCTCCTCCTGCAGCCTGAGGTATGCGTCAAGCTGTTCCTGCGATTCAAAAGCTATGCCGTAAATCCGCTGAAGCATCGGATTTTTTTCATTGCCGCGCCAGTACGCGCCCGCGATGGAAGTGAGTTTAAACTTCTTTATCTGCCCCGTATGTTCAAGATGCGGACCTTTGCACAGGTCGGTGAAATCCGAATCGGTGTAATAGCTTACTTTTGAATCCTGAAGCTCTTTTATGAGTTCGACTTTATACTTCTCTCCGCGGGAATCGAAAAATCCGAGCGCTTCATCTCTCGTGTGTTCCGAGTGTTTGAACGGATGTTTTTCCTTTACCACCGCCCTCATTCTCTTTTCAATTTCAGGCAGGTCTTCAGGAATGAAATGGTGGGGGCTGTCGAAATCGTAGTAAAAACCGTCTTCTATCGCCGGGCCTATGGCCAGTTTTGTCCCCGGGAACAGTTCCTGCACGGCCTGCGCCATCACGTGGGCGCAGGAATGGCGCATTTTTTCAAGAAATTCTTTGAAACTGCTTTCTTCCGGAGAATTCATGGCAAAGAAGTATAAAACTACACCGGCACGCCCGATTGTCCGATAATACCCGCCACTACAGCATTGGCGCCCGTCCTCCGCAGTAGCTCTGCTACGGAGGATGGATGTTATCCTCTGTTTTACGCAATCATCGTCCGGCCCCAACAGGCATCGGACGGCAACATGCAGGTGCTTACGCTCATTTTTATGCGTAAGCGGATAAAAATGGTGCCCAGTATAGGATTTGCCCGACACTGCGTCTTTGTCGGGTCCGCCGACGCTGTAGTGGCGGAAACCTATGACCTTTCTCAACTCGTTGCTGAAAATGGTGCCCAGTATAGGATTTGAACCTATGACCTTTCCCATGTCAAGGGAACGCGCTACCGCTGCGCCAACTGGGCGTTTCTATTTGATACTATCTTATTATATTAAATATCACATCTGTCCGGGAAAAATCCACAACCCCCCTCACCCTTCCCTCTCC
>JBDRGJ010000112.1:0-5044 GCA_043817835.1 bacterium | reverse complement strand
AAGGAAAGGGAACCGAGAGGCCCGTCGACCAGGACATTCCTGCCCTCGAGCCTGACTTTCACCTTATCCGGGATCAATATCGGTTTCTTGCCTATTCTGCTCATAATTACCAGACCTGACAGAGAACTTCCCCGCCCACTTTCTTTTCCTTTGCCTGGGTATCCGTGACCAGCCCCTGCGACGTGGAAAGTATGGAAATTCCGAACGCTCCGCGCACGCGCGGGATATCGGAATAGGGACTATAGACTCTGCGACCGCATTTGGAAAAGCGGCGCAACCCCTTTATGACGGTATCCTTAGTGGGGGTGTACTTGAGAAAAATGCGGATAGTGCCCCTTTTATTTGCGTCGCTGTAAAGGGATTTGTAGTTGGATATGAAGCCCTCATCCTTGAGTATCTTGGCTATGCCAAGCTTGATTTTGGAATAGGGAACGTCCACTCGTTCCTTGAGCTTGGAATTGGCGTTCCTTATGCTGGTCAAAAAATCTGCTATCGGATCCATTTTAAAAACTCCTTATTCGGCAAAGCAGGAAACACAAGCAACCCAAGACAGGACGATAAAACTAATTCGATTTGCATTTTTTATCTTTCTCTCCCTGTTGTTTTTGCTTACTTTGCTTGCAGTGCTTATTTTTCTCCGCTCCGCGGCACTTTCAGCCTCGGCTCTGTCGCACTCCCGGCCACTGGCGCTGTCGGGCGGTGCTGGCGCTTTGAAAGTGTGTATTGCTCTTTACCAGCTTGATTTGCGCATACCCGGAATAAGTCCATCGTGCGCCATATTGCGCAGGCATATTCTGCAAAGCCCGAAATCCCTGTAGAAACCTCTCGGGCGACCGCAGATCTGGCAGCGGTTGCGAAACCTTACCGCGTACTTTTGCGGCTTTCTCATTTTTGCCATCCAAGCATACGTCGCCATATCTGCTCCTTCCTTAGTTTCGTAAAAATTAGATGTCAGAGGCCAGAGGCCAGAGTTTATAAGGAATTCTCTTCTATCTTACTTCTTATCTCTGACTTCTTTCTGTTTTTTGAAGGGCATGCCCATCATAGACAGGAGCATTTTAGCCTCGTCATCGTTGCCGGCTGTGGTCACGAAAGTTATGTTCATGCCCCGCGGTTTCGGCGATTTTTCGGAGCTTACCTCCGGAAAAATATGATGTTCCTTAAGGCCCAGGTTGTAGTTGCCATTTCCGTCGAAAGACTTGGCGTCCAGCCCCTGAAAATCTCTTATCCTGGGCATGGTCACCGTCACAAATCTGTCGAGGAACTCGTACATCCTGTCGCCGCGCAGGGTGACGCGCACTCCTATGGGAAGTCCTTCCCGGAGTTTAAAGTTCGAGATGGATTTTTTTGCCTTGCGCACCTGAGGTATCTGCCCCGCTATCAGGGACAGGTCTTCCTTGGCCTGGTCGAGCGCCTGGATATTGTCCTTGGCTTCGCTAACTCCGATGTTGATGACTATTTTGACGAGCCTGGGGACAGACATGGTCGATGTCCGGGCCAGTTCCATGAGCATGGCAGGGAGGACTTTTTCCCGGTAAACGCTTTTGAATCTGGGCTTGTAGTCCTTAGGAAGAACTGCCTGCGTCTTCTCCGTTTCCTTGTTTTTTTCCATCTCTCTGAGACCGGGGCCCCTCGGCCGCTCCTTTATAAAATCACCTCGCCGCATTTGCGGCAGACTCTCACCCTCTCGCCGGTCGAGAGGCGGTCGCTTTTGGGCCTCGTGGCCCTGGAACACTTGGGGCACACCAACGCCACATTGGACATGTCCAGGGAGGCTTCCACTTTCTGAATTCCGCCCGGCTGATTTTGTTTTGCCTTTGCGTGTTTATGCACGATATTTATCCCGGTCACCACCAGGCGGTTTTTGTCCGGGCGCAGTTCCTTGACCTCGCCCTTTTTACCGCGGTCCCTGCCGGCCAGCACCACCACCGTATCTTTTTTCTTTATCTTGATTTTAAGCATAAAGCTTTCCGGTTCATCAGATAACTTCCGGGGCCAGCGATATTATCTTGAGGTAGTTCCTGGCCCGCAGTTCGCGCGCCACCGGGCCGAAAACACGCGTGCCTCTCGGCTCGCCGTTGGCGTCTATGACGCAGACGGCGTTGTCGTCGAAACGCACGTAAGAGCCGTCCATCCGGCGCGATTCCTTCCGGGTGCGCACCACCACCGCCTTAAGCACCTCTCCCTTTTTTATGGCGCCATTAGGACTGGCGTCCCTGACGGAACAAACGACTATGTCCCCGAGAAAAGCGTATCTGCGGTGGCTGTCGCCCTGAACCTTGAAACACTGAAGCTTGCGGGCGCCGGAATTGTCCGCCACGTTGAGTATTGTTCTCAATTGTATCATATTGCACTCCGGCCGCCGGACGCGCCGGCGCGCCTCTTTGAAAATTAAACCGTTGCCCTGGCCACAACGCGGGCGAGGCGCCAGCGCTTGAGCTTGGAAAGAGGCCTGGTTCCGGCTATTTCCACTATATCCCCGACATGCGACTCATTGCCCTCGTCATGGACGTAGAAACGCGCTTTTTTGCGCATGACCTTCTGATACTCCACGTCGCGCACAGTCCTTTCCACGCTTACAACGCGGGTCTTGTCCATTTTGTCGGAAACAACGACTCCCTGAACCGTCTTTCTTCTTGACCGCACAATATTGTTCATGCCTTTTTAACCTCGGTCTCGCCCCCCGGTCGCACCCTAAAAAAAGACCTATGGCCTTGAGCGGGTGCCGGCCGCCCCTCGCCGATAGCCCCTGGTGCAGTGCTGCCTGCCACCGGCGTGCCGCGTACCTCTGGTGTCACGCGGCCTGAGTCGGCGGCCTGTTTGATTTCATGCTCGCGTATCCATGTTTCCAGCATCGCCGCCTTGCGGCGCAGCTGTCTGAGTTCAAGCGGATTGCTGACCGGCGCGGATATCCTCTTGAAACCAAGCCGGAAAATTCTGTCCCGCGCCTGTCTGAGACCGGCCTTCATCTCGTCGCTTGAAAGATTTCTCAAAGATTCCCTGTCTTTCCTCTTCATAAAGGTTCTCCGCTTAATCGTCCCGGGCTATGAATTTCGTCCGGATGGGCAGTTTGGCCGAAGCAAGAGCCATGGCTTCCATGGTCCCGGTCCTGTCAAGCCCTTCCATCTCGAAAAGTATCCTGCCCGGCTTGACCACGGCCGCCCAGTGGTCCGGAGCTCCCTTGCCCTTGCCCATTCTGGTTTCAGCCGGATGCTTGGTTATGGCTTTGTCCGGGAATATCCTGATCCAGACTTTGCCGCTTTTCTTGATCGTACGCATAAGCGCAACGCGCGCAGCTTCTATCTGTCTGGCAGTGATCCACTTGGGCTCCAGCGCTTTCAGGCCGTACTCCCCGAAAGCCAGGGTCGTGCCTTTCTTGGCCTTGCCCTTTATCCTCGGTGCGCTATGAGGCTTGCGGTATTTGACTCTTTTCGGCATCAGCATTTAAACCGGTCTCCTTTGCATCCGTCTGTCCCGCCACCACCCCTTCCTCCCTGGATCCCTCCACCTGGCCAGCTTTCCTTAGTTCCTCCGCCAGTTCGCTGGGGGTTTTGGCAAAAAGCAGCTTTTTGAATATCCACACCTTTACCCCTATTTTGCCGCTGGCCGTCATAGCCTCGACGAAACCGTAATCTATATCCGCGCAGATGGTGTGCAGGGGAATTCTTCCCTCCCTGAGCCACTCCCGGCGGGCTATTTCGTTCCCGCCAAGCCTGCCTGCAACCATGATCTTTATGCCGAGAGCCCCTGCGTTCATGGTCCTTTCCATCGCTCTTTTCATGGCTCTCCGGTGGCCGATGCGCTTTTCCAGCTGGAGCGCTATAGCTTCTGCCACAAGCCTCGGATCCAATTCGGCGTTCTTGATTTCAATTACGTTTATGAAGGTTTTCCTGCCTGTAAGCTTCTCGATATCGGCGCGTATCGCCTCTATGTCGGTCCCGCGTTTTCCTATCACCAGTCCCGGCCTGGCGGTATGAATATTTACGCGCAGGTAAGAGCCGGCTCTCTCGATACCGACCCAGCTCAGTGCCGCCATGCGGAAACGCTCCCGCGCCATGCCCCTTATTTCGAAATCTTCCCTGATAAGGTCCGGCATTCTTCTGGGTGAAAACCACTTGGACTGCCAGTCCTGGATATAGCCCAGGCGCATAGATCTTGGATGAATTTTATGTCCCATAAAGTTAACCAGATAGTTTAGAGTGGGAGTTTTATGCTTGTATGCTTTAAGCTGGTATGCCTACCAGCCTGCTGGCTCTGTTCCCTACACTCTCAACTATTTTCCCTCCTGTTTAGTGTCTGAAACTACGACTGTAATATGACACATCTTGCGCTTGAAAGGCATGGCCCGCCCCTGCGGTCCGGGCTGCATGCGCCTGAGCTGCTTCATGGGACCGTTGTCGGCAAAAACGGTCTTTATCCAGACCTGGCTCGGGTCCAGTTTCCTTCCAAGCTTGACGGAAAGATTGGCCGCCGCCGAATCCACGGTCTTTTTCACCGCTGCCGCCGCAACCCGGGGAATGAGATCCATGAGCGCACCGGCTTTGAGAAGGTCCTTGCCGCGAAGTTCATTGAGGACCTGCCCGACTTTCCGCCTTCCGTAACGCTGGTATCTGGCTCGGGATATCGCTTCCATAATTTCTGCTCCGTTGATAACGCCTGTCAAAACAGTCTTTCAGCCCGCGGATTCCGTCGTTCCGTCTAGGTCAGTTCTGTCGCTCCCTTCGTATGCGACGTGCCATGCCCCTTGAACAACCGGGTAAAAGCAAATTCTCCCAGTTTATGCCCCACCATCCTTTCGGTGATGAAAATAGGCAGGAATTTCCTGCCGTTATGCACCGCGAAGGTGTGCCCCACAAAATCCGGGATGACGGTGCATGCTCTGGACCAGGTCTTTATCGGTTTCTTTTCCCCGGCCTGGTTCATCTTCTGGACTTTTTCCAGAAGTTTCATGTCTATGTACGGCCCCTTTAAAGCTGAACGGCCCATTTCTTCCTCCCTTCGAACTACCGTTTAAGGTTTGCAGTTTTAAGATTTTTCAACTGCA
>JBDRGJ010000111.1:0-2513 GCA_043817835.1 bacterium | reverse complement strand
GGTCCCAAAAAATACTAGTATTGAAAAAAGAGAAAACAGGGTGGAAAATTATTGGTGAAAAATCGGATTAAACCATATTCTCTGAAACAATTCAGCCACTAAGGCACTAAGAAGAGACAAGAATTTTATTATAATCTTATTGTCTCTATGACTTAGTGGCTGAGCTATTACAATCTTTAATGTGATAAAGCTGTGAACACTTATGAATAAATACGGGAGATCACCCATGCGCGTTTTGAAGGTTATTGTTTTAGTGCTGTCTCTACTGGCCTTTACCGGGAATATTTGCCTGGCAGAGGATTCCGTTTCAAAGATCAAGCTGGACATCAAAGAGTTCACGCTGAAAAATGGCATGCAGTTCCTGATAGTGGAGCGACCAACGACGCCGCAGGTCGCCGGCCGCATTGCGATCCGCGCCGGATCGTCGCTTGAGGAGGCAGGAAAGACCGGCATAGCCCACCTGCTCGAGCACATGATGTTCAAGGGCACCAAGAATTTTGGCACCCTGGACGTTAAAAAGGACAGGGAACTCCAGGAGCGGATTGAGGACGCTTACCAGATGGTACTGGCCGAGGAGCGCAAACGAAACCCTAACCGGGCCATTATAAAGGAAAAGCTTAAAGAGATGAACGCCCTGCGACTCGAGGTGCAGAAAATTTATGTCCCCCAGGCCTTTTCATCTCAGTTAGGGCGGAACGGGGCCGTCGGCGTCAATGCGTACACATCTAAAGATCAGACCCAGTATTTGATATCTGTGCCCACGGACATGTTGGAGCAATGGTTCTCAATCGCGAGTGAACAGTTGTTCGAGCCTTCCTGGCGGGAGTTTTATGTGGAAAAGGATGTGGTGCAGCGTGAGTGGGCGTTTCGCTATATCAACAGTCCGGATGGGGCCGCCTGGCTTGATCTGAGCACCACTGCCTACACCGCGCACCCATATCGGAACCCAACCATCGGCTGGAAGGCTGATATGGAAAAGTACAGCACCAGAGACGCGATAGAATTTCACAAAAAATATTATAACCCTGCAAATGCGGTCTGTGTACTGGTGGGCGACGTGACGGTCGAAGAGGCCAGGCGGCTGGCAGAGATCTATTTTGATAGGTATCCCACTGGAAGTCGTGCGCCCGAGGAGGTAACAAAGGAACCACCCCAGGAGGGACCTCGCAGGAGCGTGCGGTTTTTAAAAGGCGCCCGCACGCCCCTTGTCAGGATTGGATTCCACGCAGCCCCCATGGGGTCAAAGGATTTCTATGCCCTTGACGCAATGAGCATGGTTTTAAGCCAGGGTCGCAGCGCCCGTATGATACAGAACATTACCCAAAAGGGTCTTGCCGTCGAGGCATGGGCAGCTAACCCGGACAACAGATACGGCGGAATGTTCATCCTTGGCGGCTCGCCCAACGAGCCCGAGGCCCTCACAAAGGAGGGCTTAACCGAGGAGGAGAGACGACGGGCCTATATCGAGTCCTCCGAAGACCTGGAAAAAATGCTTTTAGCTGAAGCCGAAAAACTAAAAAACGAATTGGTGTCTGAACGGGAACTCAAACGGATCAAGAAACTCAACCAGCGTGATTTTTTAGACGGAATGCGCAGCAATGAGCACCTGGCCGGAACAATAGCAACGATGGAAGTCCATGTGGGCTGGCGCTATGTGACGGCCTACCTGGAAAAAATCGAAGAGGTAACGCCGGAAGAGATCATGCGCGTGGCCAAAAAATACATCCGGACGGATAATAAAACCCGCGTTTATGTACTCCCGGGTGGCAATCCCGACGGCCCCTCAGAGGATTACACGGAGGAAAGGGCCGTAAGCGGCTCGGCCACGGTAAGGGTGAGCAGGCCTGACACCTTTGTTAACGACTCTATCTACCCCACACCCGAAGGCTGGAAGCATCCGCTTTTCTTCGAGCGCAAGCCGAATAAAATAAAATATCCTAAAGCGGAGACTGCCACGGTCGAAGGGGCGACACTGTTTTATTTACCGGATCGGGAATTGCCTCTGATCGATTTGACGCTCATGGTAAAGGCCGGGGCGGTTGATGTGGATGATGCCAGGATCGGCTTGACCGGGATACTTGACGCCTGCCTTATCCGCGGTGGGACTGAGAAATACTCCCCGCAGGAGCTGGCCCTGGTCCTTGACGAAAACGCGATCCGTTTATCGGTTTCCGTCCGGGAGGAGGAGACGGCTGTCAGTCTGTCGGTCATGAAAGATGACTGGGATATGGGGCTGGCCCTGCTGAAAGAGGTCCTGACAGGCCCCCGTTTTGATCCCGGCTTGCTCGAGGTGGTCAAACAGCAGGCATTGATAGCCCTTAAGCGACAGGGAGGCGATGCACAAACCGTCTCGGCGCGCGAAGGGATGATCTGGCATTTCAAAGGACACGCCTATGGTCGGGACCCCCTCAGTGGCCTTAAAACGATACCGGCTATTACCCGTGATGACCTTAAAGGGTTCCAGAAAAAGTACTTTGTGCCATCCAATATGGTCGTTGCCGTTGCCGGTGATA
>JBDRGJ010000110.1:0-2895 GCA_043817835.1 bacterium | reverse complement strand
TTTATCATTTGATTTCTGGCATCTGACTTCTTACTTCTGGCTTCTTGCCTCTGACTTTTGGCTTCTGACCTCTGGCTTCTGATTTCCGTAATTGCGGCAGTGCTTCCACCGGAAAGCCTTTCTTCTGCCAGGCCGCTAAATGTCCTTTGAGCGAGTAGACGTTTTTAAAACCCATTTTTTCAAGAAGCAGCGCCGCCTGCCCGCTCATGCCGAAGGTGTCCGGCGGACAGCCGCAGTAGAGAATAATAAGCTCTTTAGGGTTTAATCCCTTAACATATGCCGCAAGCCTGGCTTCATCATTGAGCAGGCCGGCATCCATGAATATGGCTCCGGGTATGCGCGGGGTTAAATGCCGGTCCTGGCCGTACCCAACGAAAAAAAGCCTGAATTTCCGCTTTTTGTCCAGCCATGATTTGAGCTTGTCAGCGTCTACCTGCCGGATTTTTTTAAGAAGTTCGGCGTGCGAAGGCATGGCCTCAGCCATGGCCCGTTTCTTATTGCCGTAAAGCTTCTCGGCCACTGCCAAAGAAAGCTTCAGAAAATATTTTTCGTCAAGAAGCTTTTTAACGGCAGAAGAAACCTTCCTGAAACTGTCCGGAGAAAATCTGTGGAAAAAAGTCGCGTAAAGTCTGCCGTCGCGGCCCACCAGGAACAGGCGCGGCACAGCCGGAGTGTTCGAAAGTGTCCAGAAAACCTGGCCAACGTCTTTTCCTATGGGATAGTTGATATTTTGTTTCACCGCGTAAGGCGCAACTATCTGTGCCGCGTCCGGATGAGCCATGACAACCGCAATCAGGGCGAAGTCCTGGCGGTTTTTATGCGCATTGTAAAGCCGCTGCAGCAAGGCCAGTTCCTCCTGCCAGCCGGTATCCCTCGCGTCGAACAGGTATACGGCCATGGTCTTTTTCAGCCTGGACGGCTGGATTTTAACCTTATGCCCGTCTATTCCTTCAAGGACGAAATCCGGCACAGGTTTCCCCGGCGCTTCAGCAATATCTTTTTTTGAGGGGTTGCTGCATCCGGCGTGCAACGACCACCAGACTGCCAGGACTGCCAGGAGAATCCACGCCAGCCACGTTTTGGTTTTAAAAAACCGCACTGCGTTCATTATTCCTCCCTATCGGCAGACGTCAGATGTCAGAAATCAGAAGCCAGATGCCAGAAGCAAAGAAGTCAGAAGCAAGAGGTCACCCGCCTGCCGGCTGTCGGGCAGGGAAGTCGGAACTTTTGCCATTTTTTTATTTATATGTCCTTTCATATCCGGTCTCTGACTTCTTACTTCTGACCTCTGACTTCTAGTTCACTTTGATGACAAGCTCATTGTTCCCCGCGTCCCAGTAAATCTGCGCGTTGTTGCTCGGTCCGAAATTAAGAGTGCCCGGCACAGCTCCGGGTGCTGACGTGCCGATTCCGACCGCGCCGGTGCCTGCGTTGACATATATCGCGGGAGAGGCCGTGGTGGAAGTGCTGAGGCTTACGCCTCCCACAACCGTGAAAGTACTGCCGACTACGGTCGTGCCCACGCCCACGCTGCCGGAGTTGTTGTTGTAAATGTTGTTTCCGCTCGAGGTCCATGGACCTCCGGCCATAAGGTTTGTATAGGCCCCGCCGTTTTGGGACACCTTAATCTGATCGGAAGAGGTGTCATAATACATCCTGCCGGTGCCGGCAGGCGCGGCCGGCGGAGCGGCTGACATGCCGGTCATCCCTATGGTGCCGGCCACTGTCATGGTGGAAACAGGGTTGGTGGTCCCGATACCCACATTGCCGGACGGGGCGAGCGTCATGCGCACCGTGCTCTCAGGGATGTTGAGACTGATGCCTGCCGGGGCGCCGGAAGGCGCGGCCAGCGTCAGGTTGCCTGAACTGTCGGAACGGATCAAAGCGCCTGTGTCCGTGTTGTTGAATGCAAAGGTCAGCACATCCTGACTGCCGCCCGGATTGTCCAGACGCAGGACCGGCGTGGTGCCGCTGTTGTTGGCGGAAGGGTATTTAAGGTGAAGCGGAGCTGTGGGCGTGTCTGTTCCTATGCCCACATTGTACCCGGCATTGATATAAGAAACCCCGTTCGGACTGAACCTGATTTTGCCGGTGCCCATGGGTTTTTCTATGCTCAATCCGCCCCAGGAAGCATTATCGGCATATAATGCCAGGCGGTTGTTCCAGTAACGCAGGTATGTGCCCTGATTCGCTCCGACCTGCTGGTTATAGAGCGTGATTCCGGCCTGCGAACCGGCGTTTGTCCCAAGGGTTATTGTTTCCCCCCGTACCGTGACCGTGCCGTTGATGTCCAGCGTGCTTCCGGGGTCGGTGTTTCCGATGCCCACATTACCTGTGACGGCGATTCTTACCTTCTCACTGCTGTTGACTCCGAATCGCATGTAGCTGTTTTCATAATTCCACAACTGGTAGCTGTTGTCAGATTGAACGCCTGTCAGCGTCCCGTCGGAACCGCCGCTGCCCGTGTTGTTGCTGGTGAAAGACAGGTATGAAGTCGAGGTGTCCGCGATATGCACCTTTCTCTGCGGGTTCGTGGTCCCTATTCCCACGTTGCCGGCATTAAGCATCACGCCTCCCGCACCCTCCACGTGCAGTTTGGCCAGCGGGACCGAAGCTGTTCCTATACCCACGTTTCCGGAGTTCAAAAGCACGCCACCGGTGCCGCCGATGTGCAGCTTGGCGGCAGGAGGTAAAGTTCCTCCGATTCCGACGTATCCCGACTGGCTGTAAGTTATGCTGGTCCCCGACAGCGTCCACAGAGAGCCAAAGCTGATCGGCAGGTAGGGACTTCCGTTCTCCGAAAACTTGAACTGATTGGCCCCGGAGTCATAGTATATCCGCCCCGTGTTCGCAGGCGCCACAGGAGGAACGCCTATGCCGGTCATGCCTATGCTG
>JBDRGJ010000109.1:0-4571 GCA_043817835.1 bacterium | reverse complement strand
GAGTCAATCATCTGGAAGGGCATCTATTGGCGTGTGAACTGACATCTTCAGGGAGGATTAATCCTCTGGAATTTCCTCTGGTGGCGCTCCTGGTTTCCGGAGGCCACACGGAACTTTGGAAGGTCTCCGGTTACGGCAGTTACAGGCTGATGGGGCGCACCAGAGACGACGCCGCAGGCGAGGCATTCGATAAGGTGGCCAAACTGCTGGGTTTGGGATATCCGGGCGGACCTGAGGTCGACCTTCTGGCACGGAAAGGGGATCCCTTTGCCGTGCGGTTTCCGAGGCCTTATCTGCCGGGCAGTTGGGATTTTTCCTTCAGCGGGCTTAAAACGGCAGTGGCCTATTACCTGAGAGACCTGGGCGGGCGACGACTGAGAGAGACGCAGAAAGCCGGGATCTGCGCTTCTTTTCAGGAGGCGGTTTGCGATACTCTCGCAGAGAAAACAGTGCGGGCGGCAATTGCTCACCGGGTCGTGAACATCGCCGTGGGCGGCGGGGTTGCGGCCAATTCAAGGCTGAGAGCCTGTCTCTCGGAAAAGGCGGCAGCAGCGGCTCTTAAGGCGAGATTTGTGGATAAAGCATTCTGCATGGATAATGCCGCCATGATAGCCATGGCAGGCTGGCGCAGACTTTCTTCAGGCGTATCGGGAGGCAGGCCCTCCACTACGGCATCGGCGGGCAAGAACGCCCTCTCTTCGGTCGACATAGATCCCGAACTGAAAATAAGAAGCTGGGCATAAATAACAGTAAGGTGTACCGGGTAACCAGTAACGGGAATAGGAAAACAGCCCGTGAATAAAGCGGGTTGCGATAAAAAATATGCAAAGAATTATTGAAGGGAACCTGGATCAGCTATGACACAGAATTTCTTCTATTTTTTTATGCTCTACCCTATACCCTGTACCCTCTACCCTGTCTTTATATGATTTTCTGGGTTCTTCCAAATTACGGAGTCAAGACCATTCCCGTGCTCAGGCAGCTGCTTGAGGAATTTTCGCGGGAACACCCTGGTATAAAAGTTGAAGTGGAGGTAAAAAACAGGAGAACTCTCTGGCAACAGCTTTTTTTGTGTCTGAGGCGGCACCCTTCGCAGAGCTCGGTCTCTGACCGTACCCGGAATAGAGACCTCTGGTCCTCAGAGGGTGACGGGTACGGGCCGCTAACAGCGCCGGCGCCATCCGACGACGCCAGAGGCCGGAAGCGCGACGGAGTCGAGGCACGCGGCACGCAGGGCAGCGGTCCGCCTGAGGCGGAACAGCTCCGCCAGCACCCTTCGCAGAGCTACGGGTACGGCGGTCCGCCTGAGGCGGAACAGCTCCGCCAGCCGGGGAATTTTCGCGCCCCTGATCTGATTCAGATACCTCATCATTGGACGACCGTTTTCTCACGGCTGGGCCTTTTTCAGGATCTGGCAGAAGCAGACTGGCGGCTTCAGGGAGAGCTTCCGGAAATTCTTGCGCGTCACTGTGTTCTTGCGGGGACCGACACTTTTTATTCCGCGCCATGGTGGATGGAGATTACAGCCCTGCACAGCAGGACTGAGACGCTCAGATGCCTGAATGCCGGCTCCGAAAGCGGCTTTTCCTCCTGGGAGAGCTTTATTGCAGCCTGCGAAGAACTCAGGAACAGGTTCGGGACAAGTGCGGCGGATGCGGTGGTTTCAGGACGCCGGCTTAACCATAAGCGGCCGGGTACCGGAAGGCCGGGCAGGGTACATGCCACTGGCCGGCCTGGAGACGGTTTTTATCCGGTGATAAACAAGGCCGAGCGCAACTATATCACCGCAGGAGATGTTATGCCGTGCGTGTGGAACAGAGGAGGGGACATCTTCACCGCCGACGGCGGCCGTTCCATGATACACAAAGACGAGGCTGTCCGGGGGATAACCGATTACCTGCGGCTGGCCGAGGACGGCCTGATGCCTGTCATGGAGGAACGGGGGCCGGTTCCGGTTTCCCTGGACGACAGGACAGCGGCAATGGCTTTCTGCAGACGTCTGCCGTCGTTATGGAAAGCGGGGGCGGCGGCCCGCCTTAGGCGGGACAGTTCCGCCGGCGGGGCGGTCAGAGTTCTTCCTTTTCCCGGGGGCGGCCGCAGCCTTATCTGCGGTCATAATCTTGCGATGCTCAGGGACTGCCGATGCCGCAGGGAAGCCGGGATTCTTCTGAAGTGGCTTACGGCTTCCGAAGCGCAGTCCCGCCACGCCAGACTCATACATGCCTTTCCCTGCCGGTTGTCATCGCTGGAGGAATTGATGGATGCTGACCGGGAGAACGGGCGAATTTACCGGCAAATTCTTTCTTCGGGAAGAGTCCTGCCCAATGTTACGGTGACACCCACCTGCGAGAGGCTTCTGGATTCGGCCCTCTGGAAGACTTCCCTGGAGATAGCCGGACATGCTTCTTCCGGAAATTCCCTTGCAAGAAAACTGATTACCGTGCAGGCCGAGGTGGATTATCTGCTTTCGCTTTACGGAGACAGATGAGGCAAGCGTGAGAAAGTTAGAATGTGAGAAGGTGAGAAAAGCATGAAGAGTATATCGTGGTCCCGGACTTTCTTCCTTTCTCACTCTCTCACTCTCTCACTTTTATAAACATGGCACCGTCAAAAGAACTGGTGTACAGGTTTCATAAAGAACTGAACCAGCCGTTTAATAATCCGAGGGAACTCATAATAAAGGCCCTGAGGCTTCTTTGCGGTTATCTTAAACTGGACGGAGCCTGTTTGTTTTCCGCTGACCGGACAGGATCCCTGCTTTCCCTGGAACTTGCCTGGCGCAACGGGACATGCAGTGAGGAGGAGGAATACATAGCAATAAGGGAAGAATCGGAGGAAAGATGCCTGCTGGAAGCAGGCAGACCTTTCTGTTCATCAGCCCGGGGCATACACGGGCTTTTTATGCCTTTCCGTCGGGCGGCGGCAGCCGGTGCGGCCTGCGGCTCTGCCATGGCAAAAGCTTCCTGCTCCGCCGCGTTTTCACCTCCCGCCGTTCTGAAAGCAGACTCAGACACAGCGCCGTCCGCGCAGGGAGCGGATTCTTATTTCCCGGGATCGGAAGCAGCGGGAGCAGGTCCCGAAGCTGCCGGGAATAAAGCCGGATGCGGAGTCATACGCCTGGAACGTGGCTGTGCGGCCCCGGTCGGAAGTCCGGGCAGGGGCAGGCCTTTTTCGGCTTCAGAAAAGAAACTGGCAGCGGAACTGATAGGGGAACTGGCCCAAAATCTTCATCAGACGGAACTCGCTCAGACAGGCAGGGAGCAGATCAGAAGGATGACGGCCGTAACCGAGTTGACAGGCATCTTTGCCTCATCGCTCAGGGTCGAAGACGGGCTTCGCCTGATACTGCAGGGAATACAGCAGCATTTCGGTTTCGACAGGGTGAGACTCTATCTGGTTGACAAGCAGGCCAATAAGCTCAAGGGAGAGATGAGCGCCGACATGCGGGGACAGGTGAGAAGCCTTTCCTACGAGGAAATACCGCTGGAGCCCGGAGCGCACCGCTTTGCCGACATACTTCTGGGAAGGGATTCGGAAAATTTCATGAACAGGTACAGAGATTCGGTCCTTTACCTTCCGCTGACCGTCCAGGGAGTCCCCACCGGACTTCTCATAGTGGACAATCTTCTTTCCCAGCAGGCCATGGTCGCCGATGATCTGCTTCTCCTTAAATCCTTTGCCGGGCAGATAGCCCTGGCCGTGGACAATGCCCGCCTTTTCGATGAGGTCCAGGAGCTTTCTCTTTACGACGAACTCACCCGCCTGCCCCTGCGCCGGTACTTCATCCAGCGTCTTCAGGAAGAGACTTACCGCGCGGAGCGTTTTAAGCAGCCCATGGCTCTCATATGGATGGATGTGGACTATTTCAAAGAGGTGAATGACACTTACGGGCATCAGATAGGTGATAAAGTGCTCAGGGAAGTGAGCAGGGTCGTGCTGGGCAATCTCCGTAAAATAGACTTTCCATGCCGTTACGGGGGGGACGAGATACTCATACTCCTGCCGCAATCCAAAGCCGACGACGCCAAAAGAACGGCTGTCAGGTTAAGGGATGAGGTGCGGGAGATAAGAGTGCCTGTCCCATTCGCCAAAATCGGAGAAGTGCGGGCAAGCATAAGCCAGGGAATAGCCGTTTTTCCGGACGACGCTTCTTCCATGGAAGACTTTCTTCAGAAGGCTGATGAAGCCCTGTACTGGGTGAAATCCAACGGCAAAGGAGAGGTGGCTGTCTATTCCGAAGTGCCGGAACTGAACCATCCGAAATAAGCAGTGCGAGAAACACAGTTACCACTCAGGTTCACGGTTCAGCGGTTCACAGTTAAAAAAGCATGAAGATTGAGCGCTGCGAAATATGGAGCCCCACGGGCATGCCCGTGGTTCCTAACAATACCCGCCACTACGGCATCGGCGGGTTATCCGCAGCCCGATGCGGGGCGGAATCCGCCGAAGTACTGACATAAGCATTTCCGCCACTACAACTTTGGCGGATCCGCCGTGAAGTTTGGCGGACATCCACGTGCATGCACCTGCCTGTCGCCTGCCTGAAGTCAGTCAGGTCAGGCAGGCGTGGT
>JBDRGJ010000108.1:0-23573 GCA_043817835.1 bacterium | reverse complement strand
GGGCACTTTGCATGGACCGGCGTAGTTTACCGTCGGAAAAGGGCGGCCCCTATGGGGTGAAAGTTGCAGTCAACTGCAACTTTCAGGCTAAAGGGTAGAGGGTTCAGGGTATAGGGGAGAGTGACTGAATGGGGACCATGAAATGAGCGTACAAATAATTGATACTTTAACCGAAATAGCGGACAATCCGGTCGAGGGCGCCGTGGAAACCGCCTGCAGAGCTCCGATGGAAACAGGCCTGGTGTGCTACGCGGCCGGTGCCCTAGGTTTTTTTGCGGCGGCCGGGATATGGAACCTGATCCCGTCCGGTTTTTTTTTCCTGATGCCGGTATTTATTTTTCAGACCTTCTGGGGTTTTCTTGCGGCGGCCACAGCCCATCTTTTCCTTGAGTCTACCGGAGGGGAGCAGGGAAAAGCCGCGGGCCTGTTTGTGCTCTTCGGCGTGAGCGATCTGGTTCTCACACTTATGGTTCCGGCCGCGCTTTTAACCGCGGCGTTTGCCGGAAGCAGTGCAGCTTTAAGCGCTTTCACGACAGTATTCTGCCTGCACTTTTGCGCCAGGATCTTCGCCGTGCGGTGTGTCTATGGCTGCGGTGCTTTCAGGGCTTTTACCGCGGTGCTGCTTCCCTATGCGGCACTGGCAGCAGGAACCGGGCTTGTCCTGCTGTCGGGACTGGCATGGCTGGTCTCGCTGCTCTTAACATGAGCGGCGGCATAAGAGGCAATCCCGCCGTATTTCAGTTGTCTTTTCCGGAAAGAATTTGTAAAAATAACATATCAGTGTAGTGCGTCATAAGTAGCTTTACAATAGCATGTGACAAAAAAACGATTTTGTAGCCGCAAAGCGCCTGCCCGCCGTCTGTGTGGCGGGAAGCTTTGCACGGAAGAAGGCAGAGCTAACGCTCTGCCGCTACAGTTCAAATGTAAAGAAGCGTTGGACTCACTACACTGGAAGGTCAGAAAGAGAGAAAGCAAGAAGGTTTTTAAAATACTCCTAATTTTACCTTATTACTTACTTTCTCACTTTACTAACCTTCTCACAGACATATGTCGAAAATACCGATTCCGGAGCAATATAACAGTCTGCCGGTGGTGGTTGCGGAGAAAATGCGCGAACTGGACCGCAGGGCCACCCAGGAATACGGCATATCCCCGGAATCCCTGATGGAGAACGCCGGCAGAGCCGTGGCGGAAGAATTTCTGAAAGTCTGCATTCCGGCCCTGGCCGGTTCTCCCGGTGATATCAAAGCAGTCATCTGCTGCGGCAGAGGAAACAACGGCGGGGACGGGCTGGTTGCAGGCCGCTACCTCAGACAGGCCGGCGCGGCGGTCGAGGCATTTATGCTTTCCCCTAAAAAGGAAACCGGTTTCGCCGGGCTTGTGGCAATTAATCTGGAAAAAGCCAGGGAAAAGGGAGTTGACATCTTTTTCATGGAAGAAAGCGGCCTGACAAGGCTGGAAAGTTTGCTGGCGTCATGCACGGCCGTGTTGGACGCGCTTCTTGGGACCGGTTCTGCCGGAAAGCCTGAGGGAGCCATGAAACGGGTAATCCAGGTCATGAACAGAAGCGGCAGACCCATAGCAGCAATAGACATCCCTTCAGGGCTTCAGCCGGATACCGGACACCACAGCGGTGTGTTCATTAAAGCAAGATGGACTTTCACCCTGGGATTGGTCAAACGTGGTCTGCTGGCCCCTCATGCAGCCCCCAATGTGGGTGAACTGAAGGTTCTGGACATAGGCTATCCTGCTGAATTGGTTAGACGATGAAGCTCCCTGCGCCAAGAGCGCAGGGTATCTGGCGGAATTCCTCCGAAGCCAACTCGCCTTCATACCTGTGGCAAGACCGCAGGGTATTCGGCGAAGGAGAATAATCAATGGGCTATCATGTTCTTATAGCTGACGACGATTCCAATCTCCTTAATATGGTAAAGGAATACCTGGGGTACAGGGGTTTCAGGGTTTCAGCTGTTTCAGACGGCATGCAGCTGCTGGCGGCGGTCCAGAACATGAAACCGGACCTGGTGATAACGGATATGAATATGCCGTCTCTGGACGGAGCGCAGGCTTTTGAGAAGATGGTTGATTCAAAGGAGCGCGCCGGAATCCCCGTCATAATATGGAGCGGAGTGGAAGTGGAGAAGGGACGCAAACTGGCTTCTGCCAATGAGAAGGTCCGTTTCATAAAGAAGCCCATAAGCATGTCAGACCTGGAAAACATCATAGACGAGATGCTCGGCAGCTCCATAATACTGGATTACGACAGCGTTCCTTCTCCGGGGAGGAGCGAGTCCGCGCTGCTGGCGGTCGACATCGCCGTTAATTTTCACACGGCAATCAGAGAGAGGCTATCTTCAAGGGGTTTTTCCGTCTATACGGCTTTCGATTCTTCGGAAGCGGCGCAGAAGACCGGGGAAAGAAAGCCCGATGTCCTGGTTATAGGTCCCGGGCAGGGCCTGAACACGGGGCTGACCGTTCTGGAACAGGTCCGGAAAAAGGCGGGCAGCCCTGTCCCGGCGGTTTTCGTCTATAATCCTCTGGACAGGCAGGCGCTGGAAAATTTCGCGGAGGATCCTTCCGTCATACTTCTCCAATCGCCTGCTCCTGCGGCGGAAATAGAGAAGGCTGTTAAGAGGATTACTGGGAAAATTTAGCTGAAAACAGACCGTTTCCAAGGTTCACCGTGCTTTTGGCAGGAAATCCAACTATTCTTCTCCTTTTTCAACCCTGTAGCCATTTTTTTCCAGCAGCGAAATAAATTCGGTAAAGTCATGCGACTTGAGCAGGATTTTCCGAAGTTCGTCTTCTTCAAATGCGTCCAGCGATTGCGCATTGACGAATGGATGCCTGGGGGGTGTCTGACCGGGAGGCAGAAGCGCGCGGCTCATGAGGGAGCCGGGACAATTCTGGACTTTAAGGACCTCCCGGTCCGCCTTATAGACAAGATAGGTTGCGTCAGTGCGGTTATCCGCTCCTTTCCCGGAGCGGTGCTGCCGGAGCAGATAAAGGGCCAATAAAAGCAACAGGGCAACAACAAGCACAAACAGCAGTATTTCACCAATTTTTATTTTCATATCTTAAATCAACGTCCTCGGCAGCAGTTTCCTGCTTTAATCGGCGGTCATGGGCGCGTCATCGTCCTGTGTCAATACCGAGATTTTTCGGGGCGGTCCGTATATTTCTTCCATCATGGAATGCAATTCCGGGTCATTCTGGGCAATCCAGTCGGCATCCTTATCCAGCAGACTGCACCAGGCAGCCGTGGCCTGTGCGAAATATTCATCACTGTTGGAAGCGGCATAGGGGTCTATAAAGACTTTCTGATTTTTAAAATGTTCCTCAATCTGTTCTTGCATTTCTGGGAGGAGGGCGAATTTGACCGCATGGCCTAATTCATGCACAAACACAAATCTGGGAGCGTATCCGTCCCGGGAGTACTTTTCCATAAGATTTATTTCCGGGGCGCTGACCACCATGGAACCGTCACGGTCGCATGCGATGCCGATCACTGTTTCCCATGGTCTGCCGTCAAAGGTTTCTTGGCCTTTCAGGTGTGACCACTGGGGAAGGTCCGTGAGCAGCTGGCCTTCTGGGATGATGACCACGGTAGTGTTTTTGAGGATAAGGTTCCGCAAGTCTTCTAAAGACATGTTTTTGAGCATCTCGTGCATGATTCTGGCGGCTTCATAACGGCTGTCTTCCGAAGCGTCGTTCGGCAGGATATGCGAAACAAGTTCATCGATGAGTTTCGCGCGTTTTCTGTCGATATGGCTTTCTTTTAATTTTTGAAATTTATTAAGAAGAGAATTCCAGCCTCCCCGTATGTTTTCGACAAGGCGGGTGAACCATCCCTGTTCTGCTTTTTTGGAGCCTGCAGGGTTGAAGGATGCGGTTACGCTGTCCGAATTGGCCGGTGAATCATTTAAAATGGGACTGCCGGACACGGACATCCAATCCGGCCAGCCTGTTTTAAACGGTTTTGCAGCAGTCGATGAACTGCGTCCCACCAGTGCCGGCGACAGATCCGAACGGTTTAACTTTTCGCCCGTGGCCCATGAGCGGTTCAGTAACGCGCTCTTTTCCGCATTGCCGGAATTGCTGACTGCGGCTTTTCCTGAGACGGTGGCCTGAACTGCTTTCTGCAGCGCTTCGGGTTTATTTTTATTGCCGGCATCCGCAGAATGCGCCAGGACAAACGCCAGACATGCTGCCGGCAGAATTCCAAAGACGGCTTTTAAATTATATCGGGGTTCCATTTATTTCCCGACCCTCTTTTTAAGAAGCCACACCGCGTAGTCCTTGCCGGAAGCAGCCAGCTTCCAGCCTGTGCCCGGACTCCATTCTCCGGGGCCTATTTTCATGGCGAGTTTTTTGTTTATAACTGCGGCGTATTTTGCGGAATCAGCTGCCTGTATTATGACCCGGCTGGCGGAGGTTATGCCGGCGGCTTTTCGCAGACGCATAAGATTCTTCAGCTCTTCGCGCAGGCCCCAGTCGAAGAAATGCGGCCAGTAGACGCAGGGTATGCCTGGATGCGTCAGGATGTAGGCGTATCCCCGCATTACCCTGTCCGCCGGGAACGGCCAAAGGTTCTGGCCGGGTCCTCCTGTGCTGGCTCCGGTGTCATGGTTGTCTATGAAAGTCACGGCATTGGCCGGCCACCGGCCTATGAGGCCTGAAGGCCGGCCGTTTGAGTCGCGCAGTCGCCAGTATTCACCGGCTCCGACCGCATGCTGCAATATCCCCTTGGTGGTGAAATCAAAAACTGCGGAATCTCCTCCTTCGGCATCCATCCAGTCGCAAAGCTTCTGGCGGTGGGCATCGGGGTTGTTGACGTCCAGGTCGTCCCAGATTTCAGCCACGGAAAACACGGGGGAGGAAGCCTTGTTGTACATGGCCACATATTCCGGCGCATAACCTCTTACGTAATCATAACGCCAGCCGTCGTAACCCATGCCGGTCCTGAGCCAGTTCATCCATTCTTTTACGCTGTCCTGAACATAAACCTTGGTATGGTCTATATCGCGCGCGGCATGATAACCCTTGCCCGTGTCAGGGGCCCCCTGTGCGCCTGCCCACTCGTCATCTGAGCATATGGCGTCGGTGCCCCAGTAGGGTTCCGTGAAATCCCCCCAGCCTGAGGAACCGAGACGGTGGTTCAGAATGATATCCGCAAGGACCTTAACGCCTTTTGAATGCAAAGCCCGTATGGCGCTTACCAGATTATCCTGCCTGCCGTAAAGAGAGTCCTGAATGTAGAGACGTGTGGGCAGGTATCCTTCATCGCTGGCTGCTACCGAAGAGGGAGGCAGCCATACCAGATCAAAACCGGATGAGGCTATGTCGGAAGCCTTGTCTGCTATTACGTCCCACCAGGGGTAGGTCTGGTGGGACTCCCAGTGGAAACCCTGTAGCATGACGGACGGACTGCCGCCGTTTCCTATCCCGCAAAAACAGAACTGCGGGATAAAAAATACGGCCGCCAAAATCAGAAAAGACGGAATCCGCAGGATATTTTTCATTGATACATTAAAGTATAACAGAAAGGGAAAACGGGACAAGGGCCGATGGACCTACATGGGGTATGCACCCTCTGAAGGCCGAAGGCCCTGTTTCGGGTACGGCCAGAGGCCGGGTTCAGGGTATCCGCCACTACAGCGTCGGCGCCCGCCTGCCCTCCGTCGGGCAGGGACCCGCCGAAGAAGTGTGGCGGGGAGGGTAGAGTTTAAGGCGGTTGCAGGCTTTCAGGCAGAAAATCTTTTGCGTATGAGAGATGCTCTTTCCGCATCACGTTCGGCTGGAGACATTTCCCTGGTCGAGGCCATCTGAAGATGGGCCGGCTGGGTTATTATCATAAGCTCGTTGAGGCATGGCAGGTCAACGGGTGTTTCCGGAACCATGGAAAGGCCCATGCGCACCAGAGAAAAATTCTGCATGGCCTCCTGGTATGATATGCTCCTGGCCTTTTCCAGCACGCCAAGGGCCCGGAAAACCGCATCCTCGGTCCCGGTTCTGCGGGGTTCTTCCAGAAGTCCCTTCCTTGTCCGCTGTTCCCGGGTTATAAGGCTTTGTATGACTTGCATCAGGTTTTCCGCAAACTGATCTTCGGTATTGCCCAGGCAGGTGGCGTTGGATATCTGGTAGAAATCACCTATAGCCGAGGTGCCCTCGCCGTAAAGCCCCCTGGCAGTCATTCTTATCTGGGAGAGGTTTTCCAGAACTCTCTGGACCTGTCCGGCTCGGGTCAGTGCCGGCAGATGCACCAGGCAGGAAATCCTCAGTCCGGTGCCAATGTTTGTGGGACAGGCGGTGAGAAATCCGAGTTTGTCGTTATATGCATAATCTATGCGCCTGCCCAGCTCATCGTCCAGGGTCATGGCTTTGGCAAGGGTTTCGGCCGGGGAAAATCCGGAGGATATGGCCTGAATGCGGATGTGGTCCTCTTCGTTTATCATGGCGCTCAAAGTCTCGCCGGCGCCTATGATCACGGCCCTGTTTTTAGTCTCCGCGGCCAGTTGCGGGGATATCTGATGGCGTTCTATGAGAAAACGGCGGTCGGTCCTGTCCGTGTCTTCCAGCATGATGTAAGCGGCTTTGGAAAGGGCTTTCGTTTTTTTGAACGCCCCGGTGCACAGATGGAACACTTCCTTCAGTACCTGCTGGGATGATCGTTCGGGGAAAGTGAAACCGGCCAGATTGCGGGCAATCCTTACCCTGGTGGAAAGAACTGCGGCAGCATCCGGACCGGCAGCTCCGGTCCAGGCCATCGGGAACTTGAGCATGTTGTTGAGTTGCATTACTTTTTTTCGGAGGAGCCCCCCCGGGGGTTTTCCATCTCTTTTATGGTGTCGCGCAGTCCGGCTGCCGCTTCGTAATCTTCCCCGGCCACTGCTGACTTGAGTTCGGAACGCAGTTCCTTTATGCGGTTTTCCTGCTCTGCGTCCCGGCTGCCTCCGGCGCTTTGCCGGGGCTGCTCTGCGTCCCGGCTGCCTCGACCTCTGGTCGCACCCGGAACAACGGCCTCCGGCCCTCCGAGGGTGCCGGCGCTGCCCTGCACGGCCTGTTCCGGGATGGGCCGGGAAGCTTTATGTCCGGCGGCATATTTCTTGCCGGTGTGTACAGCACAGCCGTGAATCCTGGTCAGAAGCTGGGTGAGCTGGGTCTCGAAACTTTTGTAGCAGTCGGGACAGCCGAGCCGGCCGGTTTCCTTGAAGATCGAATACTTCAATCCGCAGGAGGAGCAGCACAGAGTTTTCCTTTCCCTGGGAAGGAATTCTTTTGCCAGTTCGCTCAGGTTGCCGAAAACGCCGGTTATGGAGAGCAAATCCTGGCCTGCGCTGATGTCTATGCCTTTTTTTACCGCGCATGATTCGCAAAGATGCATTTCGGTCATCTTGCTGTTTACGACCGCCTTGAAAAAGACAGTGGCTTCCTTCCGTTTGCAGTCGTCGCAAGTCATATTCAACACAGTTTAGAGGGTAGAGTTTAGAGCAACAGGCGCAACTTCTTATATTTTTCTCAAGTTCTTAGCTTCCTAACTTCTCAACTTCTGCCGTTTCCCAGCTTTTGCCGTTTAGAGCGGAGTCAGCATGCCGTCCGCCAGGTGGAAAACCCGCGATGCGTTGCGGGCGGCCTCCTCGTTGTGCGTGACCATCAGCACGGAAGTCCCGGCTTCGGCCAGAGCTTTCAAATCATTAAGCACTGATTTTGCGTTATGTCTGTCCAGATTTCCGGTCGGCTCGTCCGCCAGAAGTATGGCCGGACTGTTCCTCATCGCCCTTGCCAGCGCTCCGCGCTGTTTCTCTCCCCCTGAAAGTTCGGAAGGCGTCCTGCCGGCAAGTGCGGCAAGGCCGAAATGCTTCAGCATGGCCATGGCTGCGCCTGCATCCGGACATCCCGCGAGCCTTGCCGGCATTTCCACATTCTCGAGCAGAGTGAATTCAGGGAGAAGCGAGTCGAACTGGAAAACGAAGCCTATTTTTTTCAGGCGCAGGTTCGCTTTCTCCTTTTCTCCCAGGCCGGCCGCTTCCTGCCCGAAAAGCCGCAATGTTCCGGCTGAAGGCTCATCCAGCAGGCCTATCATGTTCAAAAGAGTGGACTTGCCGGAGCCGCTGGGCCCCAGCAGGGCCGCGAATTCCCCCGGTTTCATCGAGAAATTGATGTTTTGCAGGACCGTTATTCTTTCATGGCCCTGGATATAGTGTTTGTTCAGGTCTGTAATTTCAACCATACCTTATGGCATCCGCCGGGTTGATCCGCGATGAGCGCAAAGCCGGATAAACCGCAGCCAGCATGCAGATAAGCCAGCTGCCGGCCATGACCGCCAGAACGTCAGTCCAGCGCACATCCACAGGCACCCTGCTGAGATAGTATATATCTGAGGGCAGTTCCACCACAGGATAGTGCCCGATAATCCACGAAAGCGCCAGTCCCAGCGCCGTTCCGGCCAGCATGCCTGTTCCGCCTATAAGGGCGCCTTCCCACCAGAAAATCCTTCTGATGAACGCCGGCTCGGCTCCCATGGCTCTCAACAGGCCCACGTCGCGCAGTTTTTCGGTGCCGAGCAGTATGAGGTTCGACGCGATATTGAAAGAGGCGACTATAACTATCAGGATGAGTATGACGGACATGACGAATTTTTCCAGGTGAAGAGCGGCGAAAAGGGTGCGGTTCATTTCCGCATAAGTCCTGACTGCGAATGGAAAACCGAGTTGGCTCTTCAGGCGCTTTGCCGTGCGGGGGGCGGTTTCCAGATTTTTGAGCTTCAGCCCGATGCCCGATGCCCCGCCTTCCAGGCCGAAAAATTCAGAAGCCTCTTCCAGACGGCACCAGGCCATGGTGTTGTCGAATTCGTAATAGCCGGTCCTGACGGTTCCTTCGACCTTGAACCTGCGCATCTTGGGGATGATTCCTGCAATTGCGGTCGCTGCGCTTGGGGCGATAAGGACTATATCGTCACCGGTCCAGGCTCCTATGCTTCTGGCAAGTTCTTCGCCCAGGATTATGGCGTGCCGGTCGGTCTTTTTTTTCAGGGTGGTCCACCCTCCGGATTCCATGGAGGATTCCAGCGTGTTGACCTTGAATTCCAGGTCCGGGTCTATGCCTTTGACCACGACGCCGAGGGAACGGCCGTTTCGGGTGATTATGCCCTGGCCCAGCACAAAGGGGGCGGAGGCTTCCAGATCCGGATCAGAGGAGATTCTTTTCCTCAAGGCGCTGATATTGTCCGAGGAGAGCCGTCCGTAGACGGTTATGTGGGCCTGGGCACCTATCACTTTTTTCTGGATGTCTGACTGGAAGCCGTTCATCACGGACAGTGTGGTTATCAGGGCTGCCACGCCTATAGCAACCCCGGCCACGCCTATGACGGTGGTAATCATGGCGAAAAGGCCCTTTCTTTCCGCTTTCAGGTATCTTTGGGCTATAAAGAGTTCAGGTTTCATTCATGCCGGGACTCGCGGGGCCGGGCTAACTGACTGACTGGCCTATGGTCTGTTCCGTAGCACTAGCCGTATGGTCCTGTTGTTTCAGAACGGGGAAAAGGATGACTTCCCGGATGGAGGGATTGCCGGTAAGAAGCATGGTCAGGCGGTCTATGCCCACGCCTATTCCTCCCATGGGCGGCATGCCGGCCTCCATTGCTTCCACGAAATCATTGTCCAGTATGTCCGTGTCTTCGTTTTTTTCGTTGCGACGCTGGCGCAGTTGTTCAACGAGCCGTTCCTTCTGGTCCTCCGGATCGTTAAGTTCGGTGTAGGCGTTTGCTATTTCCTCTTTCCCCGCGAAAAATTCGAACCGCTCAACCAGCGATTCGTCTCCGGGCTTACACTTGGCCAGCGGGGTTATGGCAGTCGGATAGTCCATCACAAAGGAAGGGGTTTCCAGCAGAGGCAGTATCCTGGCATCAAAGATTCTCTCGAAGATCTTGGCGGATGGAGTATCCGGGGAATGTTCTATGCCCAGTTTTCCCGCCAAAGTCGTAAGGCCGGAGCGGTTGAATGATTTACCGTCAAGAATACCGTGTATGTCTTCCCCGCATTTTTCCTTCCAGAGTTCCGGCAGGCACAGCCTGCGGAACGGGGGCTTCAGCGGTATTTTCATGCCTTCATATTCCACGGTTGCGCAGCCGAGCTCTTTAGAGCAGGCCTCGACTATGGATTCCATAAGTTCGGACATGCCGGTATAGTCGGTGTAGGCCTGATAGGCCTCGAGCATGGTAAACTCCGGATTGTGGCGGGTATCTATGCCTTCGTTCCTGAAAATCTTTCCTATTTCATAGACGCTGTCATAGCCGCCGATTATAAGACGCTTCAGGTAAAGCTCCAGGGCTATCCGCAGAGACATCGCTGCGTTCAGAGCGTTGTGGCGGGTTTCAAAAGGTTTGGCCGAAGCTCCGCCCGACTGGCTGCAGAGCACGGGCGTCTCTACTTCCAGAAAGCCTCTGGAGTCCAGGGTATGCCTGACTGCCCGTATGATTCTTGCCCGGCTTTCAAAAATTTTTCTTACCTCACTGCTGGATACCAGGTCCAGATGCCTCCGGCGGAAGCGCACTTCCTGGTCCTGCAGGCCGTGGTACTTTTCCGGCAGGGGACGGACGGATTTGGCCAGGAGGGTAAAGGATTCGGCGTTTATCGTTATTTCCCCGGTGCGGGTAAGGAAAATACTTCCCTTTATTCCGGCAAAGTCTCCCACATGCGCGTTGTCCTTGAAAAAATCATAGACCGCATCTCCGATGAAATCTTTTTTTAAATAGACCTGTATCCTGCCGGTTCCGTCCTGAAGGTGGGCAAAGGCAGCCTTGCCCATGGTCCTTATCAGCATGAGACGTCCGGCGCAGGCCACTCCGGTTCCGGCCGGTGAAGTTCTGGCCTGTTCCGCGGTATGGGTCCGCCGGCAGCGGGGAGGGAAGGGGTCTATCCCGGAAGCACGGAGACTTTTTATATGCTCGTAACGGCCGGAGATGATTTCGGATAGCGTGTTCTGTTTCATTTGCCGTTGAGGGCTTTTTTCACCATTTCAAGGAGAAATTTGGGTTCGAACGGTTTCTCAAGGAAGGCGGAAATGTTGGAAGCCAGCTGGAAGAGGTCTTTCATCTGGCCCTTGGCGGTAAGTATGACCACCGGTATTTTCCTGCTTCTCTCGCTTTCCCGCAGGCGGGCCTGCAGGGTATAGCCGTCCATGACCGGCATCATGATGTCCATGATGATTACGTCCGGCAGCGGGGCGTTGGGGTCCAGAGGATCCACGCCTATCCTGCTCAGGGCTTCCTCTCCGTTGTAAGCCTCCATGACCTCGTATCCCTCTTTTTCCATAAGGAACCTGACAAGAGTGACCACGTCTTTTTCATCGTCCACTATCAGTACCCTGGCCATGGCTGACACCTCCGTGCTGGTTGTCGCAGATCCGCCTGAAGTTCTTCAAAAGAATTCTACAAGATTGCAATTTTTCGCACAAGTATTGTATCCCAAAAATGTAAAATGAAGCTCCGCTCAGCAAGCTGAGCGGTATCAAGCGGAATTCCTCGTCCGACGCCATAGTCCGGCCATGGACGACGGCGTCCGTAGCTCTCCCCGCCTTGCCTACTCCCTGCCCTACGGCAGGCGGGCGCCGAAGCGCCCGTTCTCCGTAGCAGTTGCTGCTGCGAAGGATGAAGCTGCGAAGGCCGGGCATCCCCGCAGCAAGCTGCGGGGTATTCGGCGAAGGAGAATAAAACCGGAGGAACACCAGTTTTTTACGGAGTCCCCTCCAAAATCAAGGAAACAGGAATGAAAAAAACCATAATATCAGGGTTCTGTTCTGTTCTTTTGCTTTATGCTTTGCCGGTGCACCCGGCTGAAAAAAAGAGGAACATCATTTTTCTGGATATATGCTCTACCAGAGCTGATCACTTCGGCACCTATGGCTATGACCGTGACACAACTCCCAATATGGATGCCTTCGGAAAAAAATCTGCTGTTTTTGAGAATGCCCTTTCAGAAGGCTCCTGGTGTCTGCCCAGTTATGGCAGTCTCCTGACCGGGCATGTGCCGGAAATCCACGGCCTTTATACCAATCTTCCGGCCAGAACACTTCCCTCTTTTGAGACCACGCTTGCCCAGGAACTGAAGCAGGCGGGATATAAGACAGCTTTATTCAGCGGAGGAGTCTATCTTCTGCCGGAATGGGGGCTGACCAAGGGCTTTGATGACTATACCAATATTTTTTCAACTTCGGCAGCCGACCGCGTCCCGGCTCCGTTTGAAGACAATCTGGGAGCTGTTACGGGCTGGGTGAAAAAGAACAGTGACAAGCCTTTTTTTCTGTTCGCAACCATAGACGATCTGCATGTTCCGTATCATTCGCCGGATCCGGATAAGTATGATCCCGGCTATGAAGGCATAGTCCATGATACGGATGTTGCAAGCGTGCCCTTCGCAAGAGCTTTTAACGGAGAAGAGGCCGGATACCCGGAGTATATGAAGAAAAAGGCGGAGGAATTTAAAAGCGATCCCCGCCATCTCAAGCACCTGACAGCCCACTATGATGCAGCCCTAAACTCGGTTGACGCCAGGATCGGCGACTTCATAAAGACATTGAAAGAGATGGGACTTTATGAAGATACAGTGCTGATAATATCTGCTGACCATGGCGAGATGCTGGGAGAAAAAGGACTCATAAATCACATGCAGAGCCTTTACGAGCCTGTCCTGCATGTTCCCCTTATAATCAGGGATCCGGCCGTTCCCGGTTCTGCCGGCAAACGGTTCAAGCATCTGGTCCAGCGCATAGACCTGATGCCGACCATAATGGAAATGGCCGGCGCGAGTCAATACGGCCTCGGCCTGCAGGGGCGCAGTCTTGTTCCGCTGCTTAAAAATCCGGATTTTCCCTGGCGCGAATACGCGTTTGCCCGCTCCCGCAGAAATCTGACTTTTTTTGATAAAACTCCGTTCATAGACGAAAGGATAGTGCGCAACGACTGCTGGAAACTGCATCACTACCTTTACAAAGCCAGCTTTGAGCTTTATGACTTATGTTCTGACCCGGATGAAATGCATGATATGTCACGGTCCAGGCCTGAAATAGCAGGGCGCCTGGCTTTTGAACTCCTTCGGAACATGGAAGAAACCCGCCCTCATCAGCCGGGTTATCCGGCAGGGATGGAAGAAAGATTTTCCCTGGATATGCCTGATGCGCCTAAAGACTAACCTCCCCGCCTTTATTATTTTCGTCGTCTTGGCCGGACTGCCGGCTGCTGGTTCGCTCGCAATTACGCAGACCCAAAGACGTCCAAGCGTGGTTTTAGTAATACTTGACGCTGTCCGGGCTGACCGGATTGGTCCCTACGGATATTTACAGTCGACAACGCCTGCGCTTAACCGGTTCGCGAAAGAGGCCGTTGTCTTTGAGAACGCTTATGCCAATTCCAACTGGACAGGAGCTTCAATCGCTTCCATGCTGACAGGGAGGCGGCCGTTTTCCCACGGACTGCTCGGCCATTATGATGTTCTCCCGGAAAGCGCCCGGACTATTCAGGCGGTCATGTCCGAAAACGGCTACGAAACTGCCGCTTTTTTCACGGGCCTGCCGGGAGAACCGCAGTACGGGCTCAGCCGGGGGTTCGATCATATCGAAGCCGAGTCTGATTGCCCCATGAGCCGCCATGTGTCAGAGGCAATCGAATGGAAAAGAAAACTGCCGCCGGAAAAGGATTTTTTTATTCTTCTTCACGGCAATGACGCCCACAACCCATACAGTTGTCCCGGAAAAGTCCCCGGCAATAAGGCGGAGTTCCCCGAGGTCGATGGAGACTTCATTCTATATTACAACGACAGTTTCCCCGGGTGGGATTTACACAATCTTGACCCTGTGAAATGGGAAAAGGCTTTATCCTACAGAGGAAACGCATCCTTCTTATCCGCGGTTTCAGATGCTTACGACCGTTGTGTGTCCCGGGAGGATGGTGATATATCATTACTGCTTCATGGACTTGATGGGTCAGGAGAAAGGCCGTTGCTCGTAATAATCACGGCTGACCACGGGGAGCTTTTGGGTGAGCATGGCTTCCTGGGGCACGGGTGGCAATTATTCGAACCGTTGGTCAGAATCCCGCTCCTGATACGTTTTCCGGGCAGGCCCGGCGGACAGCGTATCCGTGCCGTCGCCGAACATGTCGACCTGCTGCCGACCATATGTCAAGTCGTTGGTATCGCCTGTCCCGGCGGATTGGATGGCAAGGACCTGCCCTCTGCTGAGGAGAAGGCGGACAAACCGCTGAAGTGGTCGGCTGCGAGCGGCGGCGGAAGGAGTGGAAAAAATTACCGCACGGTTGTCCGAACCGCCGCGTTTTCAGACAATGGCAAAAAAATTTCGTTGAGCAACAGTCAATGGAAACTTTTCGATTTGGCCGCAGACCCCGGGGAAACACGGGACGTAGCAGGAAAGCGTCCGGCTGAATTCCTCAAATTAGCATCAGACTACCTGGTTTTTTCCGGTGCTGAGAGCGTGACGAACAAGGCCCCCTATCCCGAAAAAAACAGCGGAGACTGTTTCCAGCATAAGCCGGCCCTGCTCCCGGACAGTTCCGCTGATGCCAGGGCCTGCAGCCGGGCAAGGCTGGAAACATCAAAGCTGGCCCGTGCAGGTGACTTTGATGCTGCAGCCGCGCAACTGGCCGGGTCAGACTGTTCTCCAGCGGATAAGCTAAGGGGGGAAAAAGTTCTTAATCTGGTCCGCCGGGCAATTACCGCGAGGCGTCCCGGGGACCGGGAAGGATATGGATTTTCGACTTTCCCCGGACGCTGGGAAGTGCAAAAAGACGGCTTTACCGTTATCTACAGCAAAGGGGAGGGATTTGAATGCAAAAACGATGAAGGCTTGTCTGTGGCAGAACCCGTATGTATCCCGCTGGCGTCGGCAATGCTGAATTGCATCGAGAAATACCGATTCGACAATGAAGAAAGCAACAGAAATAAGTCTCGGAACCACCGGTTGGAAGAAGCTTTGAAGAAAGCGGGATATCTGCACTGAATATTCAGGTATCCAAAAAATGTAAAATGAAACCGAAGAAACATCTGTTTTTTGCAGAGGGGCTGCCATGGCAATCGAAAGAACGCTCGTACTGATAAAGCCGGATGCCCGCAAGCGCAGGCTTACCGGCCTGGCTATAGACCGGCTGGATGCCACCGGACTGGAGATGACAGCCGCCAAAGTGGTGTCGGTCAGCGACGAGCTGGCTCGCGAGCACTATATCATGCTTAAGGACAAGCCTTTTTACGCGGATCTGGTGCGGTTCCTGAAAGGGGAATTCCACAATATACCCGAAAGCAGGATACTGGCCCTGGTCTATGAGGGAGAGAGCGCAGTGGCCGTGGTAAGGAAGGCTGCCGGTGCGACCCATCCGGATGAGGCTGATGCGGGGACTATACGGAACAGCTTCGGCAAAATAGGCTCACGCGGATTGTATGAAAACACCATACACGCATCTTCTGACCCGGCGGAGGCAGAGAGAGAGATAAACCTCTGGTTCCGACTCGGAGAAATAAGCTGAAAACAAGCAACACACACTTTCAAAGCTGGCGGAGATGTCCCGCCTATGGCGGACCGCCGTCCCCGGAACTTTGTGAAGGGGGCGCCGGTGCAAAGCACCGTTCTGATGGGCCAGCGGCCCTGATACGGTGCGGTCAGAGACCGTGCCGCGGAGCGGAGAAACACAAGCAACGCAAGAAACACAAGAAATCGGGGGAATCAAATGACGGCAGGAAAAAGACTTACAGCAGTAACGGCTGCGGCATGTTTTCTGAGTTTTTGCGCCGGGGCTATGCGCGCCCAGGAAAAATCGGGCAACTCCTCCTGGCTTGAGGGTGAGGAGGCGGTTTTCACCGCCGCGGACGGATGGAAGATTTTCGGAACGTACGCCGGGCCTTCGGGCGACCGGCCGGTTGTCGTCCTGATGCACTCCAGGGGCAGAAAAAAGGAGGAGTGGCAGCCGCTGACATCTGCTCTCACCAGATGGGGCTACGGCTGGCTGGCTTTCGATTTTCGCGGGCACGGTTTCAGCATAATCGAGCCTTCAGGCTCAACCACGACATATAAAAATTTCCGCAGGACCGGAACCGACAACGAGTTCAACCGCATGGTGCGCGACGCGGAGGCCGCGCTGGAATGGCTTTCGTCCGATAAAGGGGTGAATGAGGATCGGGTAATACTTGCGGGCGCCGGGCTGGGAGCCAACATAGCCATAAAAACCGCCGCAATACATTCTGCCATACCGATGATTGCCGTCTTATCGCCCAGCCTCAATGCCAACAGGGACGTTCTAAGCGTCAATCCGCTGAGGGCTTACGGCAGGAGACCTTTGCTCATGATTGCCGGAGCCGACCAGGGCAGGCACTATAAGGAATTCCAGCTTTTGAACGATATAGCAAAAAATTCCATAGGCGTTTCCAGGGTGATCAGCATCATCCAGCCTAAGGGCAGCGGGACCAAGCTGCTAACCAAGGCGGTTATGAGGAAGATTTTTGAATGGCTCAGGAATCCCGAAATGCCTGCCGAGGTTGTCGTCTCGACATCTGCGGTTGTCTCCACCTCCGCGTTTGTTTCCACCGGTGCTGTCCCGGTCGAGGGCCAGTTTTTTCCCGAGGATGAGAAGGAGTAAAATTCCATTTTCCCGATATAATTCACTACACCTGCCGGGCGGGTCAGTCTCCGCAGAGGTTGATGGCCCTATCCGGCTCGAGGAGAAATTGATATGGAGAGCATAGCTGTCAGCACTGCCGCGGCGACCGCGCCCGCAGCCGGTATTGCGGTGATTTCTGTCTTAAATCTTGTCACTGGCGGCGGCGGGCTGGCCGTGGTGGTCAAATTGACCATCGACCTTGTGAAAAAATGGCTGCCCAAAAGATGGCTGCCGGTAATCGCTCCGGTCCTGGCGACGGTCCTTTACGCGCTGTGGCAGGAGCTTTCCGGGACAATGAATTTCCAGGCAGCCCTTTCCGTCGGACTCTTCGGCGGTCTGGGAGCCATAGGCCTGCATGAGGTGGTCAACACGGCCATACGCGGCCGGGTCAGGAAAAAGGAAAATCAGGACACCTGAGTTTCCTTACAAGTTATTGGAGTAATTGAGAATAATGCTAAAATGCGGGTTATGCGAACAGCGAATTGTACGCTTAATAATATCGCGCAAACCCTTCAAAAAGAAAAATCCGTTGAATTTGCGTACGCTTATGGGTCATTTCTAACACGGAAGGATGCGCGGGACATAGATATAGCCGTTTTTTTGAAGGGCAACGGCGATCACTGGATGAAAGCGCAGGAAATAGCGGGCCGACTGGAAAACGCCTTATCCCGTGAATATTTGATTGACGCTCATCTTCTGAATTCTTCAACGCCGGCATTGGCATTTGAAGTGATAAGCAAGGGGCGGGTGTTGTTTGAAAGGAAAAAGGATGACAGATTAAATTGGGAGGCCCGCACGCTTTCATTTTATCAGGACATAAGGCCCATGCTCCAATTCCATGACAGGAAATTTTTATCCGCATGACAAAAGAAGTTTTAAACCATTTGCGGGACCTTGAAGAAAATCTCAAAGACTGGGAAGCATATCTTGCAGATGTTTCAGAAGACCGTTTTATAAAGGACAGATTGTCCAGGCATGCCCTTCTTCACTGCGTCCTTGTAGCGTTGCAATCCGCTATAGACATAGGGAATCACTGGCTTACGGAACTGACTGTCGAAAGGCCTGAATCCTACCGCGCGATAGTGGATTTGCTTGAAGGCGAGAAGGTTTTGCCCAAGAAACTGGCCAGGGATTTAAAAGGTCTTTTCTCACTTAGAAATGTGCTGATACATAAATATGCGGAATTAAACCTGAAAAAGATATACTCCTACCTCAAGAAAGGAATAAAACCGCTCAGAGAATATCTCAAAACAGCCAAATCCAAAGCCAGCAGAAGATAGATTCAGAATCCCGCCGGTAGAAAAACCAGCACAGCGCTAAACTGCTGGAAAATATTATAATAGTTCTATCCAAACATGCTTAACTGTTGGGCCACGTATACTGCATGATTAAACGACTCTGGAAATGGTTCTCAGGCACACGAAAGTGGCACTGCGACCATCAGGTTGCTTGGGCGGATGCGTCTGTTGTCGGACCTGACGGACTTAGTCCTTTTCAGAAGGAATGCGAACGGCATTTGAGCAATGAACTCGCGGCAATTGGCTCGTCATTGGTGAACAGATGTCTGCAGGGCGAAAAAGAGCGTTACGTTAAGGCGTTACTTCGCGGCACTCAAGTTGAAGCTTGGATATATGTAAACGGAGCGGAACTGAGTGGCCCAGGCGTCGATTTCAGATTTGAAGAATGGGATTCACTTACACCCGAGGAACTTTGCACGGAATTCACGAACAAGACCGTTCAGCTTGTAAGAGGCGTGGCATAACCAAATCGCTTCAGCCGACGCGCCCCCGGAGGAGTTGATAGCGCGTGCTGTTGAGCGCCCCGTTATCTGCAATCACATCTGTCCGGTTAAAAAGTATGCATTATCGGCAAAAGATTAGAATAAACGTTCATGTGTATTCAGAAAATTCCCCCTCACCTTCATCCTCCGCCAAGGCTTCGGCGGACAAGTAATCCTTGTCCCCGTCTGGGGGAGAGGGGAGGGAGAGAGCGGTGTTGCCGGTTTTATCCGGACAGATGTGAGAGCAGATAATAATTCACTCCAGCGGATGGCTTACAGCCACCGCTGACCTTAGTCTTATAGCAGAACGCATTTTCCGACTCTTCATTAAGAAAATATGCAAAAGAAAAGTGGAGCACTGGCCCTCGGATTGATGTCAGGCACCTCTGCGGACGGCATTTCGATCGCGCTGGTGAAAATCATCGGCAAAAAACTTAATGTCCTGTCGCAGCGCACATATCCCTACTCCCGCTTCATGCAGGACAGAATAATAAGGGCCCGCCTGCTCAGTGTGCGTGAGCTTTCCCGCTTAAATTTCGAGCTTGGCCGGATTTTCTCCGGGCTTGTGGTGCGTTTCTGCAGGGAGGAAAAAGTGTCTTTCCGGCGTCTGGCGGTCATAGGCAGCCACGGCCAGACCGTCTGCCATCACCCTTCGGACAATCCTGCTCATACCCTTCAGATAGGAGAACCTTCTTTTATCGCCGAGGCGACCGGCGTTCCGGTGGTGGCCGACTTCAGGCCCGCGGACGTGGCAGCCGGCGGGGAAGGAGCGCCGCTTGTCCCCTTCATGGACGAGTATCTTTTCGGAAACGGTCCTGCGAGGATTCTGCAGAACATAGGCGGCATAGGAAACCTGGCTGCAATCGGGAAAGGTGTGAAGACAAAAGGTTTCGACACCGGACCGGGCAACTGTCTGATGGACGCCGCCGTGCGCCAGGCCACAAAAGGGCGAATGACTTTCGACAGAGACGGGGAACTGGCGGCTTCCGGCAGGATAAATTTCGCAAAAGTGGAGAAGTTCCTGAAAATGCCTTTTTTTTCGAAGCGCCCACCCAAGTCCCTGGACAGGGAACATTTCGGGCTGAAGTTCCTGTTTGAGAACTGGCGCGCGGTCGGCAGGAATAATTTAAAAGATATGGTCGCCACCCTGAACTGGTTCACGGCCAGGAGCATAGAAACAGCGGTAAAAAAGTTTGCCGGAGCAGGTTTTTCGGAGATGACGGTAAGCGGCGGCGGCGCGCTGAACCCGGTTCTGATGCGGAATCTGGGCAGGCTTCTGGCGCCCATTAAGGTCACAAACATAGCGGACTGCGGGATAAACCCGCTTGCAAAGGAGCCGGCCTGCTTCGCCCTGCTGGCGCACCTCGCGCTGGAGGGAATCATAAATCACTGTCCTTCCGCCACCGGAGCGCGCGGGCGGAGGATACTGGGCAAAATTATAAGAGTGAGAAGGTAAGAAGGTTAGACTCCAACGCGAAGCTTTTGGGGCAGGCGGTTCCCCAGCACTGGCAAGGCGTCAGCACCACCCGACAGCGCCGGAGGCCGGGAGTGCGACAGGGTCGAGACTGCCAATACCGCAGAGCAGAGGGGCCCCTATCCGCCCCGAAGTGAGAAGGTGTGCGCTTTTAACTGAACTGGGTCTTGACAAATCAAGACCCGTCTGTTAAGCTTAAGTATCGGCCCCCGCAGAGGGGCCCAACTGTGAACTTCCCCGGTTAAGGGAAAGCGAAAACCCGCGAACGCGGGTTTTCGCTTTATGGGCTGAAAATATGCGCGGGTTTGTCTTATTGCGGGCGTTTTTTTTTGTGAAAGGTCGGATTTGTCTGAAATCTTAAAGTTTTGTTGCCGCTGAAGGCCGGGGTGTTTCCAAACTTTGCGGGGAAAAATTTACTGCCGGAGTCAAAGGTTTTAAAGCCTGGAGCGGAGAATTTTTTATGCGGGGAACGTTTCTTCATATAATCCGCAATCTTTCCGCCTTCCTTTTCATTGAACAGGTAACGGCTGGTCTCCAGCTCGGCAGGGGCCGTTAGAACAGTGTTTGCGGAAACCGGGATATCATTCTTGCCGGTGACCTGAATGTCGGCCAGCACGGCAACGGCGGTGCCGGCATTTTTATTGAAGTTTTCCAACAGAGGAGTGATGTATCTGGCGCAGATAGAGTCTGTAAGACGTTTCAGCCAGGGGAAGGAAGGAATCCAGGAAAGGTCGGCTATGCGGTTCAGGGCTTCCAGCAGGTTATCCTTTCGTCCCGGCTTCTCTGAAGAGATCTCGGCTGCCGCCCGGCCGGTCAAATCCATTACCGGGGCTATAAGAGATTGCTCAATCTTCCGGGAAATCTTTCCGGCCGCAGTTTTATGCGCGGTTGCGTGAGGGTATTGTCCGCGTTCAGTCTGTTTTGAGTCGTTCCCGCTGAAGCAGGGAATGGAAAGGATAAAAAAACAGACGCTGAGTATCCTTAACATGCCCGAAGAATAGCATTTACAGGCGCTTCATTAAAAGGTCAGTAATAGCCCAGTGTCCGGAGTTTTTTGAGGTTATCAAGAGCGGCCGTGTTTCCGGGTTGGACCGCAACCGCTTTTTTCCAAAGGAAACCGGCCCTTGCGAAATTCCCGCTCTCGGCTTCCAGAGTCCCCAGATTGACAAGGGCTTCCGCATTGAAAGGGTCGGTAACCAGCAGGGCTTCAAGTTCTTTGCGCGCTTTGCCTTTTTCGTTTTTCTCCAGAAAGATGCGGGACAGGAAAAGTCCGGCATCGGCGTAGTCCGGAAAAAGCCCCGCGCATTTATGAAGAACAGCTTCCGCTTTGTCGTTTCTTCCGGATTTTTCAAAAAGCACGGCCCTGTTGTAGAAAGTCTGTGGCAGGGGATGCGTTCCTTTCAGCATATCATCCAATATCCTTTCCGCGTCTTTTGTTTTGCCGGCGGCCGCCAGGGCCATGGCCAGGCCGTTGGAATAAATTTCGTTTTCGGGATACTTCGCGCTGACGAGCTTGAAGTATGCAAGCGCCTTTTCCGGTTTTCCCGAGA
Organism: bacterium; assembly: GCA_043817835.1. Taxonomy (GTDB): domain Bacteria; phylum Elusimicrobiota; class Elusimicrobia; order Elusimicrobiales; family CAZFMJ01; genus JBDRGJ01. The sequence continues at coordinate 2,112 of JBDRGJ010000108.1, read as the reverse complement.
GCATGTATTCTCTGGCCAGGTTGTAGCGCATGGGCGCTGAGGTGGTGCGGCGTGCCGCATGCTCGTAGATTTTCATGTCTGAGCCGCGCATCGTTATGTTCCGGTTGGCCTCAAAAACATAAAAGGCAAGCGCCGCCGCTGCGCAGGCAAGGGCGGAGGTTTTTCTCCATCGCCCGACTGCCTGATATGTTAAGAACTTGCGTCTATGCGTCACCGGGCCGGCAGGCCGGCCCGAAGCGTATCTTTCGCCCCAGTATCCGGCCGCCAGGAAAAGACCGAAGCAGGAAGGGTAAACCCAGTGGTCCAGCATGAGGTCGTTCGTCGCGAGCAGCGGAATCTTCGGAGCCAGGTTAAGAAGATACCATCCTCCGCAGAAAAAAGCGATGAGATCTCTGCGGTAAATTACAGCGGCTGACGCGGCAACAAATACAGCTCCGTAAATCCAGGCGTCCCAGCCGAAGGAAGGCTGAAGCCTGTGTGAATGCAGGTCGAGCGGCAGGATGGAGTTGAAAATATAATAAGCGGTTATTTTGGGGATTTTCAGCGCTGAAAGTTTGAGCACGGCCCATGTCCCGGCCTCAGGCAGGGCCGGGCCTACCGCAGCCTGGCGGATAAAAAGATAAAGAGGTATCAGGGAGAGAAAAGGAATAACTCCGGCGTGTTTGCGCAGTTTTTCTTTTCTCAAAAGCAGGCAAAGGCTGAAGAGCAGGGGGGTGACTATCCCGTTTTCCTTTGCTAGAAGGGATGCTGCGAAGAAAACCATGGAAAGTCCGTAGCGGAATGCTCCGCCGCGAAGGAACATCGATATCGAAAGCAGCGCAAAGGTGAGTGACATCAGTTCAGCTCTTCCGGCCGTTATTATCATCTGCTCAACCGGCACCGGGCTTGCCGCGAAAAGAGCCGCTGCCGTAAGAGCGGCGGTCCGGGAAAAACCGAGCTGCAGGGCCAGAAAAAAAAGCAGCATGGAATTGGCAAGATGAAAAAACAGAGTGGTCGCATGGTAGCCGGCGGGGTTGAGTTTCCAGAGCGAGAAATCCACGGCATTGCTCATCGACACCAGAGGGCGGTAATAGTTCAAATCCTGGTTGAAAGGGTCGGATTTGAACCAGTGCGCGATATTGTCCGCGCTCAGGGTCTTGATATGGGGGTTTTCTTCTATCATCTGGTGGTCGTCCCAGATGAAACCGAGGTTGAGCGTCCGTCCGAAGGAAGCCAGGCCCATCGCGAGTATAACCGCCGCGGCAAAATATTTTGAACGCATATGCGGGTTTTGTCAAAAAAGATATGAGGGGCGCCTACGGTGCGGTCGGACCGGAGCCGCAGGATTCCTGGAGAACCCTTTGGACCTCCGTCAGGATTTGTTCAACGCCCGACGGCTTGCAGATGATGCCTCGGACCTGGGGATAGCGCTTCGCGTCAGAAAGCTTGCGATGGTAGAAATGCGTGGCCGTGACAATTATGACCGGAATGGCGGCCAATTGCCGGTCTTTTTGAAATTTTTCCAGCATCTGCAGGCCGTCAAGCTCAGGCATGCCGATATCCGTTATGAGAAGATCCGTGCGGCCGGCACGGCAGAATCGCAGCCCATCGCAGCCGTTCCTTCCGACTGCGACTGCATAGTTTTCCTCCAAGGCTGCAGACACCATGGCGGCGAAAACTTCGTCGTCATCCAGGACCACTATCCTCGGTTTTTCTTCCATCTGCGATAGTATACCAAAACCAGGCATCATCCGGGGTTGACAAAACAGGGCAGGCAATGTATAAATAAAGTTGAGCTATAATTAAACAGTGTTCGCGGAGGAGATTTATGTCAGACAACAACAGAGGCGGCGCAGGTTCGATACTCACAACTTTCCTACTGGGCGGAGCAATAGGAGCGGCGCTCGGAGTGCTTTTCGCTCCCGCTACCGGCAAGGAAACCCGCAAGCGCCTTAACCGGTGGATGGATGACACGTCCGATAAGACGCAGGATGCCCTTGAAAAGATGCGGGAAGAGGTGAAGCATCGCAAGGAACAGATCGTGGAAAAGGCCCACAGCCTGGTCGGAAAATAGAGAGTAGAGTATTTTTTGTCAAAAAAACCGGATCCGTAAGCGGGTCCGGTTTTTTTAGT
>JBDRGJ010000107.1:0-2588 GCA_043817835.1 bacterium | reverse complement strand
GAGTAAATTCAATGATATCGCCTCGAAACATCAAGTGATGGGTCCCGGGCGCTGGTGTCTGTAACATCCGTTTTGATGCATCCATAGCGGGCGTTTTTTAAACTCTGTTAGAATTCAGGGTCAGGAATATATCACAGGGGGGCGGACTGTCAACGTTAATGACGTTGTTTCAGCCTCACCGATGATGGTTGGATTTGGGTGCCTCGCCCTGTTTGCTCTCTACCGATGTTGACGGTGGCAGAGCCTGTCTTGTGGAGGTTTTCGGTCCGAAAACCTTGTTAGGTATAGCAAAAAATAAGGGTTTGTCCAAATAAGCCGCAGCTACCGGCCACATTTCAGCAGCCATGTTTTGTCGCCTTTTTTCAGGGACACCTCATCTAGACCGATTTGGTCTACTTGTATCCCCCCGACAAAACCACCTTCCCGCAAAACCTCGCCATTGATAACGGCGATACGTTCCGCAGGAACCTTTGACCAGGCAATTGCCTGAACGGAAAAACCGGTCGGTAACGAACTCTCATCGACGGCGGGTTTGCCGACAGCCCGGGGTGGATAGGAGCTGACAGCCGGCGGATAGGCTTTGTCATCTTTTTTCATTACCGCCCCATCTCCTGGGGAGGACGAACCGGAAGCACTGACAGGACCCCTTGCCGTTTGAAAGGACTTGGACTCGACCCCGGTGTTTTCTGCTGGCGCTTTCAGTTCTATGTTTGCTTGGGTCCTATTAACATCCGCCGGCAGTTTTTCTCCTTTTTTTTCCAGAACCCTTGCACCCGTGCTGGAGGCAACAACGGTTTTTCCCGCTGGGGCCATTTCCTTCCAGGGGGTTATCCGGGGCCTTGGGGGGCTACTCGCTTTTAGGTTCAAATCTGTTTTTTCCGAGGAAGGGGCAACGCTTGCAGACATATTTGTTACGATCGCCTCCATTGATTGCGGCATGGGTTTGCCGGGTTGAGATTTCTCTGCCGGCAGCGGGGCATACCTTAGGAAGAACCATCCGCCGATGGCCAAAAAGGACACGACAAGGACATAATAGGCTAAGCGGGGGCGTAGACGGCGCGTGCTCCTGCCGAAGGCTTTCTCCGGGCCGGCTTTCCGTTGCCAGAGGTCCATCGCCGCCCCCCCTCCCTTCGGGTCTTGTTCAAGTTTTTTCAAGGCCTTCAATATGGAGCTCACTTTTCAGACATCCTTTCTCGTCCTGAAACGAAATCGTCTGAATTGATGTCTGTCGGCAACTGCCGGACACCTCTCATCGTTTGTTTATGTGAGGAATTTCAGATGATTTAATTTCGTTATAAAGCGCAATCTGGGTCAAGGGCCCCACAATGCCATCAGTTTTCAAACCATGCCTTTCCTGAATCTGTTTGATAGCTTCTCCGGTTTCATGGTCATAGGAAGCGTTGATTTGAATTTCATTGAATCCGATTTCCCGTAAGACTATTTTCAAGGTTATCACCGAGTCCGCCGATAGTCTAAAGGGAGGGGTCGCCGCAAGCCCAAGGAAATTTTTCCAGAGAATGTAACCGGAACCCGCCCAATATGATTTTAATTCGCTTATCCCTGCTGCCACAGAAGCTTTTTCTTCTCCAGCTTCGAGCGTCAGCCTGTTGCCGTCGATACCGTTGATGACTACGTATCTGGGGACGGCGTCACCGGGAAGATAACATTCTATGATAGCAGGCAAGTCCAATTTTTTAACCAGTTCCGGGTCATTTTGAATGGGCAGACTCGAAAAGCCGTTTTGTATCGCCGCGATTCGAAAAAAATCATTATCGTTCTCTATGTTTTCGAGGTGTTTACGGATGACTGCCTCAGTCCCCCAGAGTTTCAGAGACGCCTTGAGTGCCGCCTGCCTCGACGCCAACTTATCCTGGCGCCGTAAAAATCCCGCGAGGTCTTCAGCCGGTTGCGCGACTGAATCGGGTTTTGTGATATTCGGTCCTGAAGCCGTTTTTTCTTTCCCTTCTTGCGCAGGGATTACAAATGTCTGCATTTGCCCCGGCCGGGACTTTTCAACCCGGCCGGGTGTTGATAAAGCGGGCAAGTCAGAACGCATGAAATGATAAAATATAAAAAAGAAGACCGCCGCCAGCAACAGCGCGGTCATGAAAACAAGTCCGCGCTCTCGCGGGCGGTGGTATCGTTTCGTATCACGCCAACTGGTCAGTTCCTTTATGGCCGCCCTGGCCTCCCGGCCCCCAATTTCATTTCTACTCAGGCTATAGGCCAGCAGAAGCGCCCGGTCGGATGCGATATTGACCAGGCGGGGAATACCGGAAGCGTACCTGTAAACGGCCCGGATGGCCGCACGGGAGAATGTAACGCCCGGTCTTTGTGCGGCGATATGGATCCGATGCCCAATGTAAACAGCCGTTTCTTTACAGGTAAGCGGTTTGAGACAGCAGCTCAGCGTTATCCTTTGCCCCAACTGTCTGAGTTCCCACGATTCCAGCAATCCGACCAGTTCCGGCTGCCCTACCAGAATGATCTGCAAAAGTTTTGCCGTGGTGGTTTCCAGATTGGAAAGAAGCCGCAGTTGCTCCAGAACCTCTTTCGTCAAGTTCTGGGCCTCGTCGATCAGCAGGATA